>JBAZWU010000002.1 GCA_041660185.1 Elusimicrobiota bacterium
GGAAAAAGCGATTGAAGACATCGTCAAGGAGGGTATTTTGGACTCCTATAAAAACAATTCTGCCCATGGCCACTTGTGAAAGGATTCCGGCAGGATTAACCCTTCAAGAACCCGCAAAGCCGCGTAAACCTACGGTTAGGCAAAAACGTCTCTTATCCCTACGCTAAAACAAGTCGAATCGCTATGGCACCGGAACCGCGGTAGTTTTCAGCTTTGGGTCAAACCCCTCTCATCTCAAGCTCCCGCCTATTCCACTCGTGAAAGGATTCCGGTAGGGTTAGCCCGCCGAGCACCCGCAAAGCAGCCTAAATTTACGGCTACCCCGTTCGGCTGGAACGTTTACTGGCACCACCGCAAATGAAGAACGGAAGCAACGTCCCCTATCCTGATTTGAAGAACGGAAGCAACGTCCCCTATCCTGATTTATCATCCATCCAAAGGCAAGCTCTTCTCCATCGCAGTTATTCGCCGATGCGCTTCATCCATGACTGACGAAAAAATCGCTTCCAGGGAATCGACTTGCTTTAACACTTCTTTTGGATCTGGAGGTTTAAAACCGATTGGATACATCGGCCCCACCTTGGTTTTCCAGCCATAGAGTTTTGGATCGAGGACTTTAAGATCAGTATGTGCTATCAATTGGTCGCGCAAATCAAGAAGTTGACGATGAAATGGAAGATGTTCCGGCGGGACATAGGATTCATCCAGTCGGATGGTATTTTCAATTTTTCCCCTACACTTCGTAAAAGGACGGCAGTAAGCTATTACAGAGTAACGGACTAAAAACGACTTCGCTTCTACATTCTCCAAGACCTTGGAAACTCTAACAGCTCTTAGTGCTTCAGTGAAATCATCGAATGCAAACCTATTAAAAACGAACATTTCTTCATTTTTATTATCCATGAATGTTTCCGTCCACCCGTACACCTCTCTCTCATTATTTTGTCCATTCGTTCCTTCAACTCCGGGCGGTCAGCCGGCCGCCCCTACGATTCTCATCCGATGTGTCGTATCGCCCGCAGGCCTCTGTCCGGCGGAGCGAGCGCCACACTACAGGCGCGCTCCGCCTGCCGTGTGGCGGAGACTTGCGGGTTCAGCGAGCAGACCGGCCGGATATGAGTCCGGAACCCGTGTGTGGGGCTCGGAAACGAGCGGCCAAGACGGCTGCGCGCCCGGAAACCCACCCGGAGCGAACGGAAAAGCGGTTCTGCCCGCTGACAAAAAAGCCCCCGACCATTGCTGGCCGGGGGCTTTTTGTTACATTCTCGAGGACGGGCGCACAGCGGTGCGCCCCTACAGTTCTAATGCCATGGCCGATGTTCGACCTTCAGCATTTGTTCCTGTCCTTTAATACATTTCCGCCGGGTTGGGCATGCCCGAAGGCGCGCCGGCTTTCTTTTCCGGGATGTCCGTGACAAGGACTTCCGTGGTCAGAAGCAGGCCCCCGATGGAGGCCGCGTTCTGCAACGCGGTGCGCACCACCTTGGCCGGATCGACAACACCCTGTTTGAGCAGGTCGCCGTACTGGAGCGTCTCGGCGTTGAGCCCGAAGTTCGGGTCGCTGGAAGCGCGGATTTTGTCCACAACAACGGAGCCTTCAACCCCCGCGTTCTCGGCGATCTGCCGGACCGGCTGCTCGAGCGCCTTACGGACGATGTTGATGCCCGTCTGCTCGTCTGCGTCATCCCCCTTGGTCTTGTCGAGCGCATCAGCCGCCCGCAGAAGCGCAATGCCTCCGCCGGCTACAATGCCCTCTTCAACACCCGCGCGGGTCGCGTGCATGGCGTCTTCAATCTTGAATTTCTTCGCCTTCATTTCGGTTTCAGTGGAAGCGCCCGCCTTGATCAAGGCCACACCGCCTACGAGCTTCGCCAGGCGCTCCTGGAGCTTTTCTTTGTCGTAGTCGGAGGTGGTGTCTTCGATCTGTTTGCGGATCTGGTTGACGCGCTTCTCCACTTCCTTTTTATCCCCGCCGCCATCGACGATCAGGGTGTTCTCTTTATCGACGACGATACGCTTGGCGCTGCCGATCATGGTGATCTCGGCCTTTTCAAACTTGACGCCCAGCTCTTCGGAAATGACCTTGCCGCCGGTGAGAATGGCGATGTCCTGAAGCATTTCCTTGCGGCGATCGCCAAAGCCCGGAGCTTTAACGGCCGCGCACTTCAAGCGACCCTGCAGTTTGTTCACGACGAGCGTCGCGAGCGCTTCACCATCGATTTCCTCCGCGACGAGCAGGAAAGGCCGGTTGCCAGCCTGCAGGAACTTCTCGAGGAAAGGCAGCATTTCATTGAGCGCGCTGACCTTCTTGTCCGTGATGATCACGGAGCAGTCTTCCAGAACGGTTTCCATCCGCTCCGGGTCCGTGATGAAATAGGGGCTCACGTAGCCGCGGTCGAACTTCATGCCCTGGACTTTGTCGATTTCGGTAATGGCGGATTTGCCTTCCTCCACCGTAATAACGCCGTCCTTGCCCACTGTCTTCATTGCATCCGCGATAAGTTTTCCAATTTCGCGATCATTCGCCGAAATGATGGCGATTTGTTCGATCTCCTGATCCTTCACCGGTTTGGACGCCGCCTTGATGCTTTTCACAACCAGATCCACCGCTTTGTCGATCCCGCGCTTGATGTGTATCGCGTTGGCGCCGGCCGTAATGTTGCGGAGACCTTCGGTGATAATGGCCTGCGCGAGCACGGTCGCCGTGGTGGTTCCGTCACCAGCCACGTCGTTCGTCTTCGAAGCCACTTCCCGCACGAGCTGGGCGCCCATGTTTTCAAACGGGTCTTCCAGTTCAATTTCCTTGGCGATCGTCACGCCATCATTGGTGATGGTGGGCGAGCCGAATTTCTTGTCGAGCACCACGTAGCGGCCCTTGGGGCCCATGGTGACCCGTACGGCATTGGCGAGCTTGTCGACGCCCGATTTAATGGCGCGACTGGCTTCGTCCTGATATTTCAATTGCTTAGCCATTGTTATTTTCCTCCAGAAAGATAACGGTTATGCGACAATGCCCAGGATATCGTCCTGGTGCATGATGAGATATTCCTGACCATCGATCTTCACTTCGGTTCCCGAGTATTTCCCATACAGAATCCGGTCCCCCGCTTTGACATCCATCGGGATCAGCTTTCCATCGTCCCCGATTTTGCCCTTGCCGGCGGCGATGATTTCGCCTTCCTGGGGCTTCTCTTTCGCGGTGTCCGGGATAATCAACCCTCCACGCATTTCGTCTTTTTTCTCAACAGCCTTGACGAGTACGCGGTCGCCCAGCGGTCTCAAATTAACGGATGCAGCTACGGCCATAATGAACCTCCTCTAACAGTTTTTAATTCGGATTTGCATCAAAAACCTTGGCAGGTTAGCACTCAGTTTCTGACAGTGCTAATTTTACGAATTGATTAGCAGCCTGTCAAGCAGGGTGCCAATTTAAACGGGTTATCGACGAGGAGTTGCGGGAAGAAAGCGGGTGCCGACCGCTTCATGGGCGAGAATGCGCTCCAATATTCCGGGTTTTTGGCCGTTGGCAATCACCAGGGTCACACCCTGCCGCGTCGCCAGTTTGGCGGCCCGGATTTTGGTCGACATCCCGCCGGTGCCCCCTTCGGTTCCAGGAACGGCATGGGCGATCGCTTCGATATGAGCGTTCACTTTGTCGACCAGGGGGATCAGTTCCCCCGGGCCATCCTGCGGGTGGACCGTCATGAGACCGTCCACATCCGTAAAAAGAACCAGCAGGTCGGCCTTGACCTGAATCGCCACGAGCGCGGCCAGCGTGTCGTTGTCACCGACCCGGATTTCTTCCACAGCCACGGTGTCGTTTTCATTAATAATCGGAATCACACCGGCCTTAAATAAGGTAAAAAGAGTTGCGCGGGCGTTTTCCCGGCGGGTCCTGTTCTCAAAATCTTCCCGGGTGAGCAGCACCTGGGCCACGCTGACGCCTTCCTGCCGGAAGTAGTAGCGATAACTCTCCATGAGCCGGGGCTGGCCCACCGCGGCCGCCGCTTGTTTTTTGGACAACTCCGAAGGACGCTTCTTCCATCCGAGTTCCCCCATGCCGGCGGCGATCGCTCCGGAGGTGACCAGGACCACATCGACTCCCTGTTTTCGAACTTCGGAAAGCTCGCGGGCAAAACGCGCGAGACGTTCTTGATCCAGGAGTCCTTCCTTCCGGGCCACCAGGCTGGTTCCGACTTTGACCACCAGACGTTTAAGGTTCATAGAAAAATTCTACCTTACCGATGCGGACGCTGTCACCGGGCTGGGCTCCCTGGTGGGCCAATTCTTTTTCCACACCCATCTTTTTAAGAATATTCTGGAACCGCTTCAACGCTTCCTGCTGATCAAAGCGCGTCATGGCCGCCAGACGCTCCACTTTCGCGCCCGTGACGATAAAGTGGTCCGCTTCTTTCTGGACCTGATAGTCCATCTCCACGATAAAGCGCAGCGGTTCCTCCGGTTCCACCTGGGCCGCCTCGGGTTCTGCTTTCGCCAGTTCTTTAGCGGCATAGGCCAGAAGCGCGTCGACGCCTTCACCCGTGACTGCAGAAATCGGGAAAAACCGGGCGCGTTTGAATTTCTTCTTCAATTGGGCAAGCGCCTGATCCGCTCCGGTTAAATCCATTTTATTGACGACAAGGACCATCGGTTTTTTCATCAGTATCGGAGAATAGAGCTTCAATTCCTGATCAATGACTTTGATCGTTGTGGCCGCATCATCCGGGCCGAACCCGAACACATCCACCATGTGAAACAAAATTCGGGTGCGTTCGATGTGGCGCAGGAAGTCGTGCCCCAGCCCTTTGCCGGCATGCGCCCCTTCGATCAAGCCGGGGATATCCGCAAAGATCGTACGGGTCCCGTGCCAGTCGGCCACACCCAAATTCGGGTTGAGGGTGGTAAACGGATAAGCCGCGATCTTGGGACGGGCGCTGGTCAGACGCGACAGCAGCGTGGATTTACCCGCATTCGGCGCTCCGATGAGACCCACATCCGCTAGAAGCTTGAGTTGAAGCTCTAGCTCACAGGTCTCGCCAGGCTCCCCTTTTTCAGAGAGCTGTGGGGCGGTATTGCGATGGGTCTTAAACGCCGCATTGCCGCGCCCGCCGCGGCCACCCTGGGCCACCTTTAACGTTTCGCCGGGAGTTTTAAGGTCGGCGATGGCTTTTCCGTTCCGGTAGACAACGGTTCCCATCGGCACATCGACCCAAAGGTCTTCGCCGCCAGCCCCGTATTTATCGGATCCCCTGCCGCCCGCCCCATCCGCCGCATAAAAATGAGGACGATACGTGAGATCGAGAAGTGATTTCTTATCCGGGGTAGCCTTCAAAAAGACGTCTCCACCTTTCCCGCCATTGCCGCCGTCGGGGCCGCCCATGGGGACATACTTCTCGCGCCGGAACGACAGGCAGCCGTCGCCGCCGCTGCCGCCGCGCGCCACAATGCGGGCGTGATCGATGAACATGGATCGGTCTTTGGATTCGGTGGACATAACGATTTGGGGTGCCAAAAAAATAAGGGCGCACAGCGGTGCGCCCCTACGGTTCAGAGGAAACGGATATCAGGCCGGTTTGGCGTTGACCGGATAAACCGAAATGCGCTGACGGTCTTTGGACTGCCACTCGAACTTCACCGTGCCCGGAATGCGCGCGAAAAGCGTGTTATCTGAGCCCATTTTCACATTCAGGCCCGCGAAGAATTTGGTCCCGCGCTGGCGAACAATAATGGAACCAGCGGTCACGACTTCTCCGCCGTAAGCTTTGATCCCCAAGCGCTGGCCGGCCGAATCGCGACCGTTGGATGAACTACCCTGAGATTTTGTACTCGCCATAAGAAACCCCTAAGCGCCCGTAATGGATTTGATCAACAGTTCGGTATAGTTCTGCCGATGACCGATCCATTTTTTGTATGTTTTTTTGGATCGTTTTTTGAAGACGATTACTTTTTTCGCCCGGTCGTTGGCCACCACTTGCGCCGTGACTTTGGCGCCGGTGACCACCGGTTTGCCGATTTTCAGGCCGCTGTCCGCCTGAAGCAATAAGACCTTATCGAGAGCGATTTCCTCTCCGACCTGATGAGGCAACGACTCCACCCGGAGACGGGTCCCCTCTTCGACACGATACTGTTTGCCGCCTGTTTCAATAATTGCGTACATAAAAAGCCTCTTTGCTTAATTTGGAAGTCCTAATAATAGCAATTTCCGTGCACCTTACTCAATCAGGATGCGGAATTCTTCCCAGGGCAGATTGGGATCCGGCTGAATGATTAAGTGATGCTTGACCGCATGCTCCAGGCGCTGATGGCGCTCCTGGAAGTACTGCGCCACCGCCGGATTGAGGAACAATTTGATGGTGTTCCCGGGCCGGCCGTGCGTCGTGGTCAAGATTTCACGCTTCAGCTTCACATACATCGAGTCTTTAGAGAGAACCCGGCCACTGGAATGGCATTGCGGGCAGGCTTCGCCGAGGAGCGCAAACAGGGATTCGCGCTTGCGCTCACGGGTCATCTCGATCAGACCGAGTCGCGTGATCGGCAGGATCTTGATCTTGGCACGGTCCGTGCGCACGTGATGAGCCAATACTTCCATGACCCTTTGCCGGTTGCGGGCATGCCGCATATCGATAAAGTCGATCACGATAATGCCGCCGATGTTCCGCAGGCGCAACTGGCGGGCTACCTCTTCAGCCGCTTCCACGTTCGTCGCGGTCACGGTTTCCTCTTGCGAGCGATTCCCGGTAAACTTGCCGGTGTTCACATCAATGGCGCACAGACCTTCCGCCTCCTGAATAATGATGTAGCCACCCGAGGGCAGGTCCACGCGCGCGGACCGGATTTTCTCGATCTGCTCTTCGATATGGAACGCCGTAAACAAAGGCGTTTTCCCTTCATAGAGCTTCACGCGGCTCTTCAACTCCGGGCTCAGGGAGTCCAGGAATTCCATCAGATCCCGGTATTCGCTCCGGGAGTCGACAAGGAAAATGGACGTACTTTCCGTAAAAACATCCCGCACCGTCTGAAATACAAGACCCAGATCGCGATGAATCAAGCTGGGAATGGGTGAACTCTCATAGCGGCGCGAGATATTCTCCCAGAGCCGTATCAGGTAGGCCATTTCACGCCGCAGGGCCTGTTCGTCGGCTCCTTCGGCCTCGGTCCGGATAATCACGCCGCCCTTCTCAGGCGCGCAGCTCTCGACAATGCTGCGCAACCGGTCGCGCTCCTTGCGGTCTTCGATATTTTTGGACACCCCCAGATGTTCGGCGATAGGCATATAAACCAGGAAACGGCCCGGAAGTGAAATATCCATGGTCACTTTGACGCCCTTGGTGCCGATCGCTTCTTTGGCCACCTGCAGCATCACAATGTCATTGCGCGAGATCATCTTCTCGATCTGTGAGGACGGGGCGTTTTTGCCCGTCGGCAGGACATCGCTGACATACAGATAAGCATTCTTCTCAAGACCGATATTCACAAAGGCGCTGGAGATCCCCGGAAGGACGTTTTCCACACGGCCTTTGTATACATTTCCAACGATCTTTTCGGACTCCGAACGCTCGATCAGCAGCTCGATCAGATCGTCGTTTTCAAGGACAGCCACACGGGTTTCCTCGGGGGAACAATTGACCAGGATCTCTTTTTTTTGTTCTTTCCCATTCTCCCGGGGTTCGCGGTGCCGGAGGTCTCGCTCTCCATGGCGGCGGAAACCGTGATGATATGGGCTCTGGTGGGGAGTGATCCGCTTATGACGGGAGAAACGTTCCACGTCTTTATCGGGCGCTTCCACGATTTCCAACGGTTCGTCCGGGAGAGCAGGAGCCGGCAACAACAACGGCGCAGCCGGGGGGTGCGATTCGACCGGGGGATTGGACTTGGGGGTCTCATCCACCGTGTTTGATGTGTTCTCAGAATTATCCATTAATAGATATACCTCCTAAAGTTAACGCTTTGCAAAAGACCGATGGCCAGCAGGCCACTCACCATGTGCGATCCGCCATAGGAAACGAGGGGCAGGGCCACCCCGGTCACTGGCAACAGACCGATGGTCATGCCGATGTTCATGACACACTGAAATCCAAACAAACAACCGAGCCCCACGGCGACCAGGGATCCAAACCTATCCTGAGTTTCCGTCGCAATCACAAAGGCACGCCAGGTGATCACCGCAAAAGCGATCAAAACCACGGAGGCCCACAGAAAACCTAGTTCTTCCCCGATGACAGAAAAAATGAAATCGGTGTGTTTCTCCGGCAAAAAACCCAGCTGGGTCTGTGAACCGGAAAAAAGGCCTTTCCCGAACACCCGCCCGCTCCCCACGGCAATTTCAGACTGCAAGATGTTGTAACCCGCTCCTAAAGGATCGAACCCGGGGCTTAAAAAAACAACGATCCGTTTACGCTGATAATCCTTAATGGAATGCTGGGCCAGATGAGCCGAATAAATGCCCAGAGGAATGATCAACGACAAAAAAAGCGGGTATCGCCAGGGAATCCGGAACCGCATTTTTTGGAAAAACCACCACAGCGCGAAAATAGCGGAAGTTGTGATGAACAGCAATTCAATCGCTTTCCGCCCACCCGCCGTACTCGCAATCAAAAAGCGCAACAGGGGATAGGAATCCATCAGCTGCGGCTGTATCGAAAAAAAGGTCGACAAAATCGGGATTCCGGCGGCAACGCTTCCGTAGAAAATAACAGCCAAAAGATACAAGGGGCGCATCCCCGCGAAGTAAAGCATCCCCAGCACAATCGGCACATAGGCGAGAATTCCCCCCAGATACGGTTCCAGGAGAATTAATCCCATATGGCCCCCGGCTAATGCAAAAACCACCGCCAGCAGTCGAAGCGGACGCATCTCACGCTCCGGCTGGTCTAGAATGGCCGCCAACACGAGGATGAAACCGATGCGCGCGAACTCCACCGGCTCAACCGACACCGGCCCAAAAACTATCCAGCTTTTCGCCCCATGAATGCGGCGACCGACCAAAAGAACCGAGAGAAGAGCCACCAACGTCAAGGCGTAGAGAATCCACGGGTGCGAACGAAATATTTGATAATTGAGACTCGTCAGCAAAACCAGACCGATCATCCCAACGCTCACCGCCGTCAACTGCTTGATCATGTAACGGGCAGGGTTTCCCATGGGACTGGTCGCCGATAAAACAACCACTAATCCAATGGCGAGGAGGGCCCCGACGGCCGCCATGAGCGGCCAGTCCACCCGCCGGCGCCAATGATCCAGGGCTTCGGTTCGTTTAATCACTTTCTGTTCTCAATTCTTCTCCATGCCCTTCGGTCTCGCTTCTCCCGAGCTCCAGCGCCAGCAGATCGTGCGCAATAGGTGCGGCCATAGAGCCCCCGTGTCCCCCATGCTCCACCACAACAGCGCAGGCGACTTGCGGGTTTTCCGCCGGAGCATAAGCGACAAACCAGGCATGGTCTTTGCCTTTGGATGCTTGGGCGGTGCCTGTTTTACCGGCAACATCAACTCCTTTGATTTTGGAAGCGGCACCGGTCCCGCTCTGAACCACCAGCAAAAGCCCCTTTCGAACTAAATCCAATGCGTCATTTGAAATCGCAATACGACCAAGCCGGTGGGAACTTCCCAGACGTTCCGGTTTCTCACCGAAATGCCTGGCTTCTGCGACCAAATAGGGTTGCCATAAAGATCCTCCGTTGGCGACCGCCGCAATCAAATTGGCCATTTGCAACGGGGTCACCTGAAGCAATCCTTGGCCAATGGCATAGTTCAGGGTGTCCCCACCCTGCCAATGCTGACGATGCGCCTCTTTCCACGCCAGGGGAAGCGCCCAACGCTTTTCATGCGGGAGATCGATCCCGGTCAGTTGTCCCAAGCCGAACAGCTTGGCCATTTTCTCAATCGCTTCCGACCCGGTCCGCTGCCCAAGATGGTAAAAATACACATCACAAGACTGAGCCAACCCCTCGAGAAAACTAATGCTTCCATGCCCCTTTGGTTTCCAGCAATGAAAAATACGCCTCTCTTTCCCCAGGGAATAAGAACCGTTACAATAGATGGTTTCCGCGGGATCCACGCGATGCCCTTCCAAAGCAGCCAGTGACGAAACGATTTTAAAGGTCGATCCCGGCGGATAGAGCGCTTGAATGGTGCGGTTATAGAGCGGCAGTTCAGGGTCTCGGAGCAAACGCTTGCGTTCTTCGGAATCCCCAAGCGGCAAAAAGATATTTGGATTAAACCCTGGCGAGGAGGCGAGAGCCAACACCTCCCCTGTCTGAGGATTGAGAACGACCGCGGCCCCGGGAAGTCCTGTGCTGCGAAGCTGTTCTTCGGCTAACTTCTCAAGTTTATAATCAATCGTCAGAACCAAGTCTTTGCCGGCCTGAGGCAGCAGATGGCGAACCACGCGCACTTGCCGGCCACGGGCATCGATTTCTGTCAGAAAACCACCGTCCTGACCATGCAGGGAAGGGTCGTAAAGCCGCTCGAGCCCTGATTTGCCGATCCAGTCCCCTGAGTGGTAGCCTTGCTCAGCGAATTTCTCCAGTTCATCTTCCGTAATCTGGCCAACATAACCCAGAAGATGGGAAGCAAACACCTCTTTGGGATAATAACGCTGTTCTTCGATCGTCAACGAGATTCCCGGCAAACGGGGACGGTCCTGCAGAATCCTGAACGCTTGAGCGCGCGTCAGGCGGTCCGAAATGCGCATCATGGACTTGGCCCGGACCGCCGCAAAAAGGCGCCGTTCCAATTCATTGGGGGGCACTTCGAGAATGACGGAAAGCCGCCCCACCGCTCGCTGGAAGTCCGCAGGACCCAATCCCAGCGGAGAAAACAGCGCCACAAAAACCGGTCGATCGTCTGCCAGCACTTCCCCGTTTCGGTCAAGAATGCGCCCGCGCGGCGCCCGTTCCACCAGCACCTGGGTATGATTGTTTTCCGAAGCCTGGACAAAAGCCCGTCCGCGAATGATCTGCAGATAACCCAACCGCAACAAACAGGTGCCCATCACAAAAAAACAAAAGGTCATGAGCCATCTCGCGCGCCAGGCGCGAACCGATTGGGCCGCCGCTCCAACTAAAAAAGCCATCGATTAATTCTCCGCCGGGAACAACTGCCACAGCTCGACCCAGGCATGGACAGACCAGAAGAAAATGGGGGCCAAGAACGCATTCACCAACGGCTGGACCGCCAACTGCCACCCCATGGATCGAGTGGTTGTTGCAAAGAGATGATCCAGAACCAGATACAAACCGGTGTAACAAACGGAAACAGCAAACGTGAGAATCACTTGCGTAAACGCCTTGCTCTCATCCAGCTGCCGCCGCAACATCCCCGCCCCATAACCGGCCAGCGCATAGAGCAGGCCATGCAACCCCATCACGCCAAGCGATGACGCGTCAATCAAGAGCCCCCAGACAAAGCCCATGACCTGTCCGGTGACGGGTCCGCGAAGAAGACCGAAATACAACACCACGATCAGGATCAAATCAACGGAAAAACGGGAACCACCCAAATAATGATTATGCAGCACTTGTGCCCACAAGACGAGCCAGATCGTCAGCACATAAAACAAGAATCGCTTCACTCGTGGGGCCTTTCGGTCGAATGGACCAGAATCAAAACCACATGGAGCCCACCCGTTTGAACCGCTGGCCGCAAACGAGCCTGTAAAAAGAGTTGTCGAGGATCCAAGCCGATCTCCTCGACCCAACCAATCGGGATGCCTTCCGGAAAGTTTTCCCCGAGTCCAGAAGTCAGGACCGGATCCCCAATTTTGATCCGGCTGTTGCGATCAATATAACGCAGATAGAGATCATGGCTGTTGCTTCCTTCGACCACCCCATCTTCGGCGCCAACCCCAAAGGCCGTCGCGGCCACCGCGCTGAGCGAATCTTGAATCAACATGACTTTCGCGACATGATCGGCCACGTCCGTGACGCGCCCCGCCAGGCCCTCCCGCCCCCCCACGACGGCAATGACAGGATTATTAATGGAAACACCGTCTCTTTTCCCTTTGTCGAGGACAAGCTCTTGGAACCACCGCTGAGGGTCTCGCCCCACCACATGAGCGGCCACAGCGTGCGGCCAGCGCCGTTCCTGTAACTCGAGAAGATCCAGCAACCGTTTGTTTTCCTGTCTCAGGACCTGAACCGTTCGCCGCGCCTCGGGTGGTCCCCCCCAGGAAGGAACGGTGGCCAGAGGCTCGTTAACGGATGACGGGGTAGAGGACTCTGTGACAGGGGAATTTTCCGGCGGCGCTTTTAAACCAGACAGGAAACGCTCGGTCGGCAACGTCGTAATAACCAGGAAAGTCCTTAAATGCCGAACAACAGAGGTGCGCTGGAAGATCAGCAACAGAAAGGAAACAAACACAACTCCCAGTAATAGGAGAGTGGCGCGGTATCGTTGGTAAAGTTCCCAGTCCATGGTTCCCGATGGACTCAGGAAGAAACGCGCCCGCAGGGTGGCGCCCGGTTTAATGCAGCGGCAGGGTGCGGCGCTCTCGCCGCATTTGATCCAACTCTTCTAAATAGCGCCCTGTTCCCATGACCACACAGGTCAAAGGATCTGCTGCCATGACAACCGGGAGTTCCGTCTCTTGAGACAACAGGTCAGGAAGCCCGCGCAAAAGCGCTCCGCCTCCTGCCAGAACAATTCCGGTGTCCACTAAATCGGCGGCCAATTCGGCCGGGGTTTCTTCCAGAGTCTGTTTAATGACCTCAATAATGAGTTTGATCGGATCTGCCAGCGCCTGGCGGACTTCCTCAGACGTAATCGCAACCGTCTTCGGCAATCCTGTCACCTGGTCGCGCCCTTTAACATCCATCACTTGTTCTTCCGCTAAAGGGAAAACAGAGCCAATTTTGATTTTAACATCTTCCGCGGATGTTTCTCCGATCAACAGATTGTATTTGCGGCGGAAGTACTGAATGATCGACTCATCCAGTTCGTCTCCGGCCACATCGAGTGATTTGGATACAACCATATCTCCCAGAGAGACAACCGCCACTTCGGTGGTGCCACCGCCCATATCCACAATCAGATGGCCTCGAGGCTCGTTAATCGGAATATCCGCCCCGATAGCTGCGGCCATCGGTTCTTCGATCAAATACACTTCACGGGCTCCCGCTTGTTGGGCGGATTCTCTGACCGCGCGTTTTTCAACTTCGGTAATACCGGAGGGCACGCCGATGACCACCCGGGGGTGTAACAAGCTTCGGCGGTTATGGACTTTTTTAATAAAGTAACGAATCATCCGCTCCGTCACATCAAAGTCGGCGATCACGCCATTGCGCAAGGGACGCACCGCAATGATGTTGGCGGGCGTTTTGCCCAGCATCCGCTTGGCCTCCGCGCCAATCGCCAATACATTACGAGTGTCTTTTTCAATGGCGACAACGGACGGCTCGCGAAGAACAATTCCCTGCCCTTTCACATAAACAAGGGTATTGGCCGTTCCAAGGTCAATACCCATGTCATTGCTGAAGAGGCTGAACAAATAATTAAACATTTAGGAAACCAACTTAAGGATACCCATTTCAGCGCCATCTGACAACCGGGAACCGATTCGGATGAACTGCGTATACCCGCCTGCCCGGCTTTTATAACGAGGAACCAAAACCTCAAAAAGCTTGGTTTGGACTTTTTTATCCCGAATATCCCGGGCGACTTTCCTCCGGGCCGAAAGGCCTTCCCCTTTGGCCGCCGTGATCAGACGCTCGGTAAAACGAGCCACCTCCCGCGCTTTGGGGACCGTCGTTTCAATCTTCTCATGGTGGAGAAGGCTCGTGGCCATGTTCCGGAACATCTGGAAGCGGTGGCCGGTAATTCGTCCGAGTTTACGCCCTGCGTGTGTTTTCATGATTAGGCCGTCGCCTTCACTGGCGGAAGCACTCCGGTGAGGTCCATCCCCAGTGTCAGGTTTAACTCTGCCAGGCGTTCTTTGATTTCGTCCAATGATTTTTTACCAAAATTCTTGTACGAAACAAGTTCTTCATCTTTTTTCGAGACTAAGTCCCCGATCGTTCGAATTTTGGCGGCTTTGAGGCAATTGGAAGCTCTGACGGATAACTCGATAATATCCACCGGCTGGTTTAACAACTCCCGGAGACGTTCAACATCCGGAGCGCCAACCGCTGCAGCCGTCGCCGTGGAAGAAGCCGACTCCTCAACCGGGACCACTTCTTCCTCTTCAAAGGTAATGAAAATGGAGAGGCTGTCCTTCAGGATCTTGGCTGAATAAGCGATCGCGTCGCCCGGAGCAACGGAACCGTCCGTCCAGACATCTAGGATCAAACGATCATAGTCTGTGACCTGCCCGACGCGGGAATTCTCAACGTCATAATGCACTTTTGTCACAGGAGAGAAAAGCGCATCCAGCATGAGCGTGTCCGCCGGATAGCTTTCACGATTTTGCCGGTCTGCTGAGAGATAACCGCGACCTCGGGCGACCCACATCTGAAGAGCCAGCTGTCCGGAGGTATCCAACGTCGCGATCGGCAACTCGGGGGTCAGAATCTCGACATTGGCGTTGGGTTCGATGTCTTTGGCGCGAACCACTCGTTCACCCTTCACGGAAAGACGCAGAATTTCAGGGTCAGGCGTATGCAGTTTGAACCGCAACTGCTTTAGGTTCAAAAGAATCGTAACGATATCTTCACGAATTCCCTTAATGGAGGAATATTCATGAACCACCCCGTCGATTTTAACAGCCGTAATGGCACATCCTTCAAGACTGGACAACAGGATGCGCCGCAACGAATTACCGATCGTATGGCCATACCCCTTCTCAAAGGGCTCGGCATAAAAACGGCCGTAGGTGTCCGTCAATGTATCCTGGTCGCACTCCAGCCGCTGTGGTAGAACCAAATCTTTCAGTCTCATCCGAACGTCCTCCTCGCTTAATCTGGTTATTTAGAGTAAAGCTCAACGATCAATTGTTCGTCGATCGGGTACGAAATTTCATCCCGCGTTGGCCAACTGCGCATCTTGCCGGAGGCATGCGCCACGTTCACTTCCAGCCACGAGGGAGAAGGCCCCCGTTTTTGAGCTCCCTGCAGGGACTGCTGGACAGCGGCATGTTGACGCATTTCATCGGACAAAGCAATGCGATCTCCCGGCTGAACCGCGTAACCCGGAACATCCACCCGCTTATCATTCACTTTCACGTGGCCGTGCAAGACCAGCTGACGAGCCTGCGCTTCTGAAGCGGCAAACCCCAGACGTTTGACAATGTTATCCAGCCGCGTCTCCAGCAACTTCAACAAATTCTCACCGGTCAGCCCGGGGAGCTGCTCCGCCTTTCTGAAATAATGACGAAACTGCTCTTCCGTCAAACCGGCGATTCGTTTTGTTTTTTGCTTCTCACGCAACCGACGCGCATATTCCGAAATCTTGGCTCGCCGCGCTAAATGCATCCCCGGAGCCGACTTCCGCTTGCCCTTTTCAAGGGTACAAGCCGAATAGCATTTCTCTCCCTTGATAAAAAGTTTCGTGCCTTCGCGGCGGCACAACCGACACACAGGACCAGTATATCGTGACATCAGACTCTCCTTGGCTTGGGCGCCCGGCAACCGTCATGCGGAATAGGCGTTACGTCGCGAATGGAAAGAATGGCCAAGCCCGCCCCCTGGAGCCCTCGGATCGCTGTTTCGCGACCTGACCCAGGCCCTTTCACCTGCACATGCACCTGTTTGACACCCGCTTCAAGAGCGCGTTTGGCCGCGGTATCGGCGGTCACCTGGGCGGCAAAAGGCGTTCCCTTTTTGGTGCCCTTGAAACCGCAACTCCCGGCAGTCGCCCAGACAATGACCTGCCCCTGTTCATCCGTAATACTGACAATGGTGTTATTGAAAGAGGATTGAATATGCGCCCGCGCGACAGTCACGTTACGCCAGACCTTTTTCTTGCGGGTGGCACTGCGCGCCCCCGCCGGCGGCGCTCCTGCAGCCGGTCGACTTTCGGATGAAGCAGGTTTGCTTGGTTTTTGTTCTGCCATAAATTCTCCTTAACTAGCGGCTGCCGCGGGTTTGGCCGTTGACGGCTTTTCAGCGCGCGCCGCGCCCACCGTCTTGCGACGACCTCTCCGGGTTCGAGCGTTCGTTTTGGTCCGCTGACCGCGACAGGGCAAGTTGCGGCGATGCCGGAAACCGCGATACGAGTTGATATCGATCAGACGGCGGATGCTGGCTTGAATCTCACGTCGCAGGTCGCCTTCGACTTTGACATCGCGCGAGATCAGGGTGTTGAGCTTATTGATTTCACCTTCGGTTAAATTCTTCACCCGGGTGGCCGGATCAATCTGAGCCTCGACAACCAGTTTCCGACCCAACGGTCGTCCGACACCGTAAATATACGCAAGCGCGATATCAATGCGCTTCTCTTTCGGAAGGTCAATTCCTGCAATACGCGCCATAAAGACTCCTTACCCCTGTCGTTGTTTATGGCGCGGTTCGCTGCAAATCACGCGAACAACACCTTTTCGTCGAATCACTTTGCACTTGCTGCAAATCGGTTTAACGGATGCCCGAACATTCATCTTTCGACTCCTTCCCCTTGCTTAGTCGCTCAAGATGACCCTGAGCGAAGTCGAGGGGTTCATCTTATTTCTCCCTGAAGGTGATGCGCCCACGCGTTAAGTCATAGGGCGAAAGTTCCACCTTCACCTTGTCTCCCGGCAAAATCTTGATGTAATGCATGCGCATCTTCCCCGAAATATGCGCCAGAACTTGATGGCCGCCTTCAATCTCCACTTTAAACATGGCATTCGGGAAGGCTTCCACAACGCGTCCTTCCACTTCAATCTTTTCTTCTTTCGCCATTCAGAATCCTCAGTTAGTATGGGGCGTCAGCACATCAGCCCCGTGAACCGTCAGGGCAACCATTTTCTCATAATGCACAGAAGGGCGGCCGTCCGCCGTCACCACGGTCCAGCCATCCGGCTTGTGACGAATGTCGGCGGTTCCTTCATTGGCCATCACTTCCAAAGCCAGGACCATGTTTTCCACGAGACGGATCCCGGTACCCTGTTTACCGTAACAGGGTACATGGGGTTCTTCATGCATCGCCCGGCCAATCCCATGACCGCCATACTCGCGTACCACATTGTAGCCGGCCTTTTCAATCACCGCTTGCATGGCCGAAGAAACATCCCCAAGTCGATTTCCAATGACGCACGCTTCGATCGATGCCTGAAGCGACTCCTGACCGGCTTTTATCAGCCGCTCTTGCTCCAGAGAGGCCTTCCCCCCTACAACAAAACTGATGGCCGTGTCACCGCAATACCCCTCGACGAACATCCCGATATCCACACTGAGCAAATCGCCGTCTTTCAAACGACGGGGCCCAGGGATCCCGTGAACCACTTCCTCGTTAATAGACGTACAAACAGTCGCAGGGAACCCTCGATAGTTCAAAAAAGCAGGACGAGCACATCGGCTCCGCATCAACTCCTGAGCCATCTGATCGATGTCGCGCGTGGCCATCCCCGCGACAATCCTGCTTTTCAACGTCATGAGGATCTCCGCCGCTACGTGACCGGCTTTACGTAGCAATTCCACTTCTCGCAGACTTTTGAGTTCAATCCGTGACGGTTGATCCACTAAATTTCGGAACATACAGCCGCGACCTGCCGGGTGACTTCTTCGACGGATAATGACGCATTGACCACTCTTAAAGTTCCTTTTTTCTCGTACTGCTCCAACAAGCGGCTCGTCGTCTCTTCGTAGACCGCCAAACGCTTCCGAATCGATTTAGGGTGGTCATCGGTACGCATCACCAGAGGAGCCGCGCACTTATCACACTTGCCGTCCGTTTGGGGCGGCTGCGAAAACAGGTTATAGGTCTGTCCACAGTGACTGCAGATGCGTCGTTTGGCCATCCGATCGATTACAACGGCCGCATCCACCTTAAAATAAAGAACCCGATCGAGAGGACGGTGTGACTTTTGCAAATAGACATCCAACGACTTCGACTGCCCCAGACTTCGGGGATACCCGTCTAGAATAAAACCTTTCTTGCAGTCCTTCTGTTTGAGACGCTCCACGACAATCGCGTTGGTCAGCTGATCCGGAACCAGAAGGCCGGCGTTCACAAACTGGGCAATCTGTTTTCCCATGGACGTCTCTTTGGCGATCGCCTCGCGAAAGATTCCGCCCGTTGCAATGGCCGGAATCGCTAATTGCTGGCTGACAACAACGGCCTGCGTCCCCTTACCGGCGCCCGGAGGACCAAGAAAAATGAACCGTGTGCCCATGATCGTCAGTTTCCAACATTGAACCAACGGCCTTTGAAGCCGCCGCCTTTGAAGAAACCGTCGTAGTGCCGCATGATGAGATGCGACTGAATCTGGACGATGGTATCGAGCGCCACACCCACGACGATCAGCAGCGCTGTCCCTCCAAAGAAAAACGGAGCATTCACCGCCCGTCTGAGGATATCCGGCAGCACCGCGATCGCCGCCACAAACAGCGCGCCACCGAGAGTAATGCGCTCCAGAATCTTTTGAATATAGTGCGCGGTCGCCTCGCCGGGTCGGATCCCGGGGATAAAGCCTCCCCATTTGCGCAAATTCTCGGCTAAATCAGATGGATTAAACGATACCGAATTATAGAAATAGCAGAAAAAAATAATCAATCCCGCATAGAGCAGCTCATAGATCCAGCTCCCGCGTTGTTCCAGCTGAGCAATCCGCGAGGCCCAGGCGGAATGCGGGAAAAAAGCGGCCACCGTGATCGGAACCGCGAGTAAAGACACGGCGAAAATCACCGCGATCACGCCGGACTGATCCACCTTGATCGGAAGATACGTGCTGGCGCCGCCATACATCCGGCGACCGACGACACGCTTGGCATATTGAACCGGAATTTTGCGCTGAGCCGTTTCAACCCATACGACCAATCCCGTTACAGCAATCACAAAGATCACAAGCCCCAGAGCCATAAATAATGACATTTCTTCAATCCGAACCAACCGCACCAGATCGGCGATGGCCGCCGGAAGCCGGTCGACGATCCCCGCAAAAATAATGAGTGACACGCCGTTTCCAATCCCGCGCTCCGTAATTTGTTCTCCAAGCCACATAATGAAAACGGACCCCGTGGTCAATGTTAGAACCGTCATGGCGATCCAACCGAGTGTCGGGTTGATCACAATCGGCAATCCGCCCGGTGCCGTCATCTTTGAAATCGTCAGCGTCAAGCCCAAGGATTGCAGCGCCCCCAAGACCAGTGTCATATAACGCGTGATTTGATTCATGCGCTTACGACCTTGCTCGCCTTCTTTGGCCAACCGGTCAAGGTAAGGGATCACATGAGCCCCCTGCAGCAAGCTCATAATAATCGACGCATTAATATAAGGACCAACCCCCATGGCGAAGATGGCCAGACGCCCCATCGCCCCGCCGGAAAAAATGTTTAAAAATCCAAGCAACGTGTTCTGTTGAGCCGAGAAAAAAGCTCGGAGCGCATCGGTATTCACGCCGGGTACAGGAATGGTCGCGCCAATGCGGTAAACGGTGATAATCGCTAATGCAAAGAAGATCCGGCGCTTAAGCTCCGGAACTTTGAAAATATCCGCGATCGGGTTGCCCATCCTCTCCGTCGCCATTATTTCTTTAGAACCTCGATCCGGCCCCCGGCTTTCTCAATCAGTTGTTTAGCACTGGCTGAAAAAGCATGGGCCTGCACCGTTAAGGGTTTGCTCAATGCACCCTGGCCGAGAATTTTCACACGGACGCCCATCCCCTTGATGAGCCCCAATTGTCGCAAAGAATCCGGCGTGACAGATGCATTTGCTTCAAAACGATTTTCCAATTCGCCTACGTTGACGGGTGAATACTCGATTCGCCACATGGTATGGCGAAAACCCCTTTTAGGAATCCGGCGAATCAACGGAACTTGGCCGCCCTCAAATCCAACCATGCCGCCAAAACCGGAGCGGGACCTCTGCCCTTTCATTCCACGAGTCGATTGAGCACCATGTCCGCTGCCAATGCCCCTTCCGACAATTTTACGACGATGCCGGGAGCCCGGAGCTGGTTTTAATTCATCGAGCCGCATCGCTGGTTACCGCCTCTTTTGATCGAATCGCATTGATTTGCTCTTTGGTTCGCAGTCCCTTGAGTGCTTCCAGGGTCGCATAGACCACGTTGTACGGGTTGGAAGATCCGAGCGATTTGGTCAGAATATCTTTAATACCGACCGCATCCAGAACCGCACGAACGCTACCCCCGGCGATAACACCCGTTCCCGGAGCCGCAGGCTTCAGAAACACGCGACCAGCCCCGAAACGACCGATAATCGAATGAGGGATGGTGACACCCAGCAGGGGGACATGGATCAGTTCTTTCTTCGCCCGGGCAATCCCTTTTTGGATCGCCGATTGGATTTCCTTCGCTTTACCAACGGCCGTGCCCACATGCCCCTTCTTATCCCCTACGACAATGAGGATACTGAATGAAAAGCGTTTTCCACCCTTGACCACTTTAGCGACCCGATTGATCGCAACAACGGTTTCGGCTAATTCCATTCCATTCGGATTAATTCGTGCCACAGGGGCTCCTCTTCGGCTCGCTCCGCTCACTCAGAGTGGTGAGCATAGTCGAACTACTTTTTAAAAATCCAAACCGGCTTTACGGGCCGCTTCGGCCAGCGCTTTGATGCGACCATGATAGACGTGCCCGCCCCGGTCAAAGACAATCTGCTTAATGCCCTTGGCCAGCGTTTTTTCCGCGACCAATTTCCCAACGGCCTCTGCGGCGGGAATATTCCCACCACTTTTCAGCTGCCCCTTCAAGTCTGAAGACAAAGAAGAAACGGCAACCAAGGTTTGACTCTTGGCATCATCTATAATTTGCGCATAAATATGCTTCGATGCCCGGTAAATGGATAGACGCGGCCGGGCGGTTTGCGAGGCCCGGATTTTTCGACGCGTGCGTGCTGCTCGATAGTGATAACGTTCCAGTGTGATTCCGTGCATATTATTTCTTGGCTCCTCCGGCCCCTCCGCCAACAGCCCCTGCTGCGGCTTTCCCGGCTTTCCGGATAATATGTTCGCCCACATACTTGATGCCGCTACCTTTATAAGGCTCCGGCTTCTTCAATCGGCGGATTTGCGAGGCCACTTCCCCAACGGTATAGGCATCCACGCCAGTAATCGTTAAAAGAGTCTGCTTGGGATCAATGGCCACTTTGATACCGGCGGGCAACCGGAACACAACCGGATGCGCAAATCCCAACGTCATGGTCAGCTTATCGCCTGCCACTTGGGCACGATAACCAAGACCGATGATTTCCAGCTCCTTTTTAAAACCTTGCGTCACCCCAACAACAGCATTATTGAGAAGCGAACGAGCCAAACCATGAAGGGCCCCTGCATTTTCAAGGGTTGGATCCACTTCCACAATCGCCTGATTTTTTTCCACTTTAACCGAAATACCAGGAGGAAGTTTCTGAAGATTCTTCCCCAAGGGGCCGTTGACTTCCACCAACCCGTCCTTGAGTTCGAGTTTGACTTTGTCAGGGATCACGATAGGCTGTCGTCCAATTCGACTCATACCATCACCAGATTTGGCAGAGGACTTCGCCGCCAGCCTTCGCCTGATAGGCTTGACGATCGGTCAGAAGGCCTTTCGACGTAGAGACAATCGTAATGGCACCGGCCTCTCCGCGCCGGGAAAAAGCGGTATAGGGACGGTAAATCCGCAGGCTCGGACGGGAAATACGCTTCAATCCCTGAATCACTTCCTGTTTACTCGAAGCGTATTTGAGATAAACGCGGATAAACGGATGCTTCTGGGCATCTTCCATGACTTTGTAATTGGCGATAAAACCTTCCGCCTTAAGAATACGAACCAACCCGACCTTCAGCCGTGATGAAGGAGCATCCACCTTTTCAAATTGACGGTGGCTGGCGTTTCGAATGCGGGACAACAAATCTGAAATCGGATCACTCATAATATTCTCACCAGCTGGATTTTACGACACCCGGGATTTCTCCACGGTGTGCCATCGATCGAAAACACAACCGACACAGACCAAAATCCCGATAGAAGGAACGCCCTCGCCCGCAATTACGGCAACGGTTCCGGAAACGCGTTGCGAACTTTTGGGGCTTCCGCATTTTTGCGACGATTGAAATACGAGCCACGATATCTCCTTATGCTTGCCCGGCCGCCGGAGTCGCCGCAGACCGCGACACACGGGTTTTGACGTCGCTGTCCGTCGCTTTAAAAGGCAACCCAAAAAGCGACAGCATCTCACGCGCCTGGACATCCTCCCCGGCGGTGGTCACGATGGTCACATTCAACCCGCGAATCTTGGGCGAATTATCCAACTCGACTTCCGGGAAAATGTGCTGTTCCGCCAGGCCAAGGTTATAGTTCCCGCGTCCATCAAAGGCGCGCGAATCCAGACCGCGAAAATCACGAATACGGGGCACCGCAATATTAATAAAGCGATCCAGGAATTCGTACATCCTGGCCCCACGCAACGTCACCCGCAAACCAATGGGCATCCCCTGGCGCAGTTTAAAGTTAGAGATCGACTTCTTTGCGCGCCGCACTTGCGGCTTCTGTCCCGCGATGGCCGCCAGCTCAGCCGTGGCCACATCCATCGCCTTGATATCTTCCTTGGCGTCGTTGACGCCCATATTGATGACAACCTTCTGGATACGAGGCACTTGAAAGATATTCTTGAGGCTAAATCGCTTAATCATTTCCGGAATGACCTGATTCCGGTAATGATCCTTCATTCGAGGGTTGTATAGTTTTTTAGAACTCATGACACCAGCATCTCCCCGCACTTGCGGCAGATTCGCACCTTGGTTCCATCCGTCAACTGGTCACTTTTCGGCCGCATGGCGCGATTGCACTTCGGACAAATAAGCATGACATTAGACAGATGAAGCGGCGCTTCCTTTTCTCGAATGCCGCCCGGCTGCGTCTGCGTGGGCCGGGTGTGGCGCTTGATGAAATTGACCTTGGAAACAATCACGCGGTCATTGCCTTTCAGCACCTGGACCACTTCGCCCTGCTTGCCGCGATTTTTCCCTGCTAAAACGAGGACCTTGTCTTTTTTTCGAATAAGCGACATCACACAACCTCAGGAGCTAATGAAATAATTTTGATATAGTCGCGCTCGCGCAGCTCACGCGCAATGGGGCCAAAAATCCGGGTTCCGCGGGGTTCGCCTTCTGCATCGATCAGGCATACGGCATTGTCGTCAAATTTGACATAGCTACCATCCGCTCGACGATGCTCGCGAGTCGTTCGAACGACCACCGCACGAACCACTTCCCCTTTTTTGATCGCGGACGTCGGGAGCGCATCCTGAACGGAACAGATGATGACATCCCCAAGACCCGCATAACGACGCCGGGTCCCGCCCAAGATCCGGAAGCATCGAAGACGCCGGGCTCCCGAATTATCGGCCACATTAAGAATCGAACGTTCTTGAATCAAGCGCTTTTCTCCAATACACGCATGACACGCCAGCGTTTTAATCGCGAGAGTGGACGAGTTCCCATAATTTCAACTTTGTCGCCCATGTGGCTTTCGTTTTTCTCATCGTGCGCATAAAAACGGCTCGATCGACGAAGCACTTTCCGGTAGCGAGGATGAGTGGTATTCCAACGCACCTCAATCACCCGGGTTTTATCCATTTTATCGGACACCACCCGCCCAATTCTTACTTTTCGGGCGGCACGCAACTCATGAACGGGGGCAGCCACTTTTGTTTCCATTAAACTGTTTCCTTTTCTTTCGTCCGAAGGATCGTTTTTAAACGGGCGACCTCGCGGCGCGCCTGTCGAATCTCCATGGGATTCTTCAAGGGATTGCTCGCATGACGAAAGCGAAGACGGAAGTGATTCTCCTGAACATCCTGTAACCGCGCTTCCAGTTCCTGGGCGGTCATCTGATGCAAGGATTCCGGCCCTTTCGTTTTTGCTTTTTTCGCCATCAAAATTCCTCTCGAACGACAAATTTGGTGCGGATCGGCAATTTATGAGCCGCCAACGTCATGGCTTTCTGGGCCTCCGCGACAGGCAACCCTTCCAACTCAAACAGGATTCGACCCGGTTTGACGACAGCCACCCAAAACTCAGGGGCCCCTTTACCTTTCCCCATACGTGTTTCAGCGGGCTTCTTGGAAATAGGCTTATCCGGGAAAATGCGGATCCACAGTTTGCCGCCTTTTTTAATAAACCGCGTTAAGGCGACTCGAGAAGCCTCTATCTGTCGGCTGGTGATCCAAGCCGCACCCAGCGCTTGAAGGCCGTACTGACCAAAATCAACGTTGGTGGCGCCTTTCGACAGGCCCTTCAGCCGGCCGCGATGGGATTTTCGATATTTGACGCGCTTGGGCATCAACATATTTAAACCCCTTCCTCAGGAAGCGTCTCTTCTTCGGTATTGGCTTCTGCCGGGACGTCGGCCACCGCGGCTTCTTCGCCGGCAGGCGGCGACAGGACGGCGGTTTTAGCCAATTGTTCCAACTCTTCCTTTGGAATCAGTTTGACCTCTTCGATCAAATCTTCGCGCGTCTTCTTAAAGAGCTCTTTCTTAAAAATCCATACTTTGCAGCCGATGCGTCCCATGGTGATGAGGGCTTCGGCGAATCCGTAATCGATATCCGCACGGAAGGTCTGCAATGGCACGCGGCCCTCTTTCATCCATTCCACGCGGGCGATTTCGGCGCCGCCCAATCGACCGGAAACGCGCACTTTGATTCCCAGCGCTCCGGCCGCCATCGTTCGTTCCATGGTTTTCTTCATGACCCGGCGAAAACCAATATTCTTTTCCAGCTGAAGAGCGATTCCTTCCGACACCAGCTGCGCGTCCAGCTCAGGGCGCTTAATTTCCATGACATTCAAAGAAACATCCGGAAGCTTACGATCCGTCATTAAGGAGATATCGCTGCGCAAATTATCGATATCCGCCCCCTTCCTCCCAATGACAATCCCAGGGCGGGCCGTAAAAATGGTCACGCGCAGCCGCTTGCCCGCACGCTCCACCATAATACGCGACACCGCCGCCCCTTGCAGTTTGTGCTTCAAATACTGGCGAATCCGGCGATCCTCCTCAAGAAGATCCGGCATCTGGCGGAGGTTAAACCACTTGGAGTCCCACTCCTTAATGTAGCCGAGCCGTAGACCTTTTGGATGGATTTTTTGTCCCACTGAATTTCCTCCTAGCGAACTTTCTTGCCCGCTGGTTTTTGATCGCTGACGACAATCGTCATATGCGTTGTCCGGTGACGAATGGTCGCCCCTCGCCCCATCGCAAATGCCCGCATGCGTTTAATCTGAGGTCCTGCCCCGACCCAGGCTCTCGCCACATACCACTGATCCGGGTTTTGCGCCCCAGAATTGGCAAACGCGCTCTGCAACGTCTTTTCAACGATCGGGCGTGCCCCTTTGGTGACCAGCCGCAACGTAGCCAAGGCGCCAGCCACGGACTTCCTGCGGATCAGCATCAAGATCTGATCCACTTTGCGTGGTGAAATTCGAGCATATCGAGCGTGCGCAATAGATTCCATGTTCAATTAGGTTAATGAAGACGCTTCTTTGGTATGGGCCGCCCCATGACCTCGAAAGAAACGAGTCGGCGCCATTTCGCCAAGTTTATGTCCGACCATTTCTTCCGTGATAAAGATCGGCAAAAATTTTCTCCCATTGTGAACGGCCACCGTATGACCGACAAAATCGGGGGTAATCGTGCTGCGCCGGGCCCATGTTTTAAGAACTTTTTTATCTCCACCCTTGTTTTGTTGTTGAATTCGTTTTAACAGTTTCTCGTCAACGAAAGGGCCTTTTTTAGTCGATCGTCCCATAGTCTCCTCGAATTAGATGACTGTAACCGTTTGTTTGGAGCGGTGCTTCAGGATCATCCAATCCCAAATCTTCTTGGAACGGGTCTTATACCCTTTGGCCGGCTGGTTCCACGGAGAACGGGGCTGGTTATTTCCCTTGGATCGCCCGCGACCGCCTCCATGCGGATGGTCCACTGCGTTCATCGCGGTTCCACGCACAACCGGACGAATTCCTAAATGGCGGCTGCGGCCGGCGTTACCCAGGACGCGGTTCTCATGATCAATGTTTCCGACCTGTCCCACCGTTGCCATACAGTTCCGCCACAACTGGCGGATCTCCCCGGAGGGCATACGAACTTGCACGTAAGGACCTTCTTTAGCCATCAACTGGGCGGCGGCACCGGCCGAGCGAACCAGCTTCGCGCCACGTCCCGGCATTAGCTCAAGATTATGAATAAGCGTTCCTTCCGGAATTCGGTCCAGAGGAAGCGCATTTCCTACTTTAATATCGGCTTCAGGCCCTGATAGAATTTGATCGCCAACTTTCAACCCTTCCGGATGCAGAATGTATCGTTTCGCACCATCCGCATAGTGGATCAAAGCAATGCGGCCACTGCGGTTCGGATCATACTCGAGGGCAACCACTTTCCCGGGTACCCCGGGCTTGTTGCGCAAGAAATCAATTTCGCGGAAAAGCCGTTTATGTCCACTGCCCTGATGGCGCACAACCACCAGCCCGAAATTATTACGACCGGCCTTCCGACGCAAGGAACGGGTCAGGCTTTTTTCCGGTTCTTTCTTGGTGAGCCAGGAAAAATCCTCAACCGTGATAAATCGACGCGACGGTGTATAGGGTTTAAACGATTTCATCAGGCTTCTTCCATCACTTTAATTTCTTGTCCCGCTTGAAGCGTCACAATCGCCTTTTTCCAATCCGCCCGGCAGGCCCCGGCCGATTTCCCCATGCGCCGGAATTTCCCGGGCACGCGCATGGTATTGACTCGAAGCACTTTGACCTTAAAAAGCTTTTCAACGGCCTGCTTGATATCCCGCTTGGACGCCTGCATCAGGACCCGAAAAACGTATTGGTTCGCCAGCGCCTTTAAATTGGTCGCGCGTTCAGTGATCAAAGGCCGCAGAATGATTGATAAACTGTTTTCCATATTAACCTTTCGGGAACCGGTTCATCAGCCCGTCAAGACCCGCCTTGGAGATCAGCACCTGCCTCGCCCGCATCACGTGGAATGCATTGAGTTCGGCCACATCCACCACGCATACTCTGGAAACATTTCGGAACGCCCGCGTAATGTCCGGGTTCTTTTTATCAAGCACCAGTAAAATAGTCCCGGCCACTCCTGTTTTCTTCAAAAGCGCATCACCGGAACGTGTTTTCCCGTCGCCAACCGCCACCGAGTCAATAACGCCCAACTGCCCCGCTTTCGCTTTTTCGATGAAGGCTGTGTGCAAAGCCGTTGACCGCTTGCATGCATCGAGGTCAATGCGGTAGGAACGTGGCTGAGGCCCAAAAATGATTCCGCCTTTTCTCCACAACGGCGACCGGTTCGATCCAGCCCGGGCATTTCCGGTTCCTTTTTGCTTCCAAGGCTTGCGTCCTCCACCGGAGACAAGACCCCTTGTTTTGGTGGCTGACGTTCCCTGCCGCTGATTGGCCTGAAGAGCGACCGTCACTTCATGAAGAATACGACGGGATCCCTCTCCACCAAACAAGGACTCCGGCAAATCAATTTTGCCTTTGGCTTCGCCTGAAGACGAATAAAACGATGCTTGCTGTAAGGCCATTACTTGGCAGCCTTTCCTTTTGGCGCGGCCGCAGGAGCGGCTTTCGCCCCCGCTTCTTTCTTCGCCTTCTTCGAGCTTTCGACGTGATGTTCCACTCGGTGTTTCATTCGCTTAACGGTTTCCTGTATCACCACAAGACTCTGCTTCGGCCCCGGAACAGCGCCTCGAATAATCAGCAAATCTTTTTCAGTATCCACTTTTACAATTTCCAGATGCTGAACCGTCACTTGTTCCGCACCTAAATGACCGGGAAAACGTTTACCCTTAAAGACGCGCCCCGGATACGTATTGGATCCCGATGATCCAG
The DNA here is from genome assembly GCA_041660185.1 of Elusimicrobiota bacterium. Classification (NCBI taxonomy): domain Bacteria; kingdom Pseudomonadati; phylum Elusimicrobiota; species Elusimicrobiota bacterium. The sequence goes on from JBAZWU010000002.1 coordinate 27,901, forward strand.
GGGCTCGCGCCCGGTCAGACTGTCCATGCGTGTGAGGACCCCCGCTAAAATTGTGGCGTTTCATCGCGCCGGCAAATCCCTTTCCTTTTGAAACACCCGTCACATCGACAAAATCACCCGGCGTAAAGGAATCGACTCGTAACGTTTGACCCACTGAAAAAGACGACGCTTTGTCCGTTCGCAGTTCACGCAACCATCGAGCGATGGCCACATTGCTCTTCTTGAACTGCCCCATCTGAGGCTTATTGACGGACTTTTCACGAACAGCTCCAAAGGCCACTTGAACCGCGGCATATCCATGCTTCTCTACCATAAGAACCTGCATCACATGACAAGGCCCCGCCTGGACCACTGTCACAGGGATAACGCGCCCATCCTGGCCGAAAATCTGGGTCATTCCTACTTTTTGACCCAGAATCGCCTTCAAGGACGGGGCTGCCGGTTTCTCTGTTGCTATTTCTGAACTCATAATGGATCTAGGATGATTTAATTTCGACATCCACACCCGCCGGTAGGTCGAGCTTCATCAACTCTTCCACCGTATTGGGTGTGGGTTCCGAGATATCAATCACGCGCTTATGGATTCGCATTTCAAACTGCTCGCGTGATTTTTTGTCGGTATGCGGAGAACGCAAAACCGTATACTTCTTAATCTGCGTAGGCAATAACACGGGCCCTACCAAAACCGCTCCAGTGCGCTTCACGACATCCACGATTTTAACCAGGGAGTCATCCAGCATTCGATGATCATATGACCGTAAACGAATGCGGATTTTCGGGGCCGTAATCTTCGGAGCGGCAGCGGGAGTAGCCATTGTCAGGCAATCACTTCCGAGACGACGCCGGCGCCCACCGTATGGCCGCCCTCACGGATCGCAAACCGCACACCCTTCTCCATCGCGATCGGCGTGATCAGTTCCGCCTCAAACTCAATGTTGTCCCCAGGCATCACCATCTCCACCCCGGTCTTTAATGTCACATCCCCCGTGATGTCGCTCGTCCGAAAGTAAAACTGCGGCCGGTAGCCCTTGAAAAAGGGCGTGTGCCGCCCGCCTTCTTCCTTCGTCAGAATGTATACGCTCGCCTTGAACTTCTTGTGCGGCGTGATCGATCCCGGCGCCGCCAGCACCTGCCCGCGCTCAATCTGGTCCTTCTCCACCCCGCGCAGCAGAATCCCCACGTTGTCCCCGGCAATGCACTCGTCCATCACCTTCCGGAACATCTCTACCCCGGTAATCACCGACTTGCGCGTCTCCTGGATCCCGACAATCTCGACGTTGTCCCCCACCTTCGCCTTCCCCCGCTCCACTCGGCCCGTCGCCACCGTCCCGCGACCCGTAATACTGAAAACGTCTTCCACCGCCATCAAAAACGGCTTGTCCATCTCCCGCTTCGGCTCCGGAATGCTCGTGTCCAGCGCTTCCATCAGCTTCTTGATCGACGGCTCCCCGAGCTCCGTCTGATCCCCCGCCAGCGCCTTCGTCGCACTCCCTCGAATCACCGGTATCTTGTCCCCGGGAAACTCGTACTTCGTCAAGAGCTCCCGCACTTCCATCTCCACCAAATCCAATAACTCCTTGTCCTCCACCACATCGCACTTGTTCATGTACACCACCAGGCTCGGGACGTTCACCTGACGCGCCAACAACACATGCTCCCGCGTCTGCGGCATCGGCCCGTCCGCCGCCGAGACCACCAAAACCGCCCCGTCCATCTGCGCCGCGCCCGTGATCATGTTCTTGATGTAGTCCGCATGCCCCGGACAGTCAATGTGCGCGTAATGCCGCTTCGCCGACTCGTACTCCACGTGGCTCACCGCAATCGTCACGATCTTCGTCTCGTCCCGAACCGTCCCGCCCTTGGCGATGTCCGCGTAGGCCAGCTCTTTGGCCTGTCCCGTTTTCGCCAAGACCTTTAAAATCGCGGTCGTTAACGTCGTCTTCCCATGATCCACGTGTCCGATCGTTCCGACGTTCACATGGGGTTTCGTACGCTCAAATTTAGGCTTGGACATAACTTTGTCTCCTCCCGTTATCCTTTAGAACTACCCGAAGCGCTGCTCCCTCCGGCTTTAGCGACAATCTCTTCAGATACATTGCGAGGCACTTCAGCATAATGGCTTGGCTCCAGATTGAACGAAGCTCGACCCTGGCTGAGGGATCGCACCGTTGTGGCATACCCGAACATCTCGGCAAGCGGCACCACGCCACGAATAAGACGTGCATTACCCCGCTGCTCATTTTCATTCACCTGAGCACGGCGGGAATTCAAATCCCCAATAATCGTCCCCATATAGTCTTCGGGGGTCACCACTTCAAATTTCATCACAGGCTCCAGCAATACCGGGCGCGCCTTCCTAGCACCTTCTTTGAAGGCCATTGAGCCCGCAATTTCAAACGCCATAGCATTGGAATCGACGTCGTGGTAGGAACCGTCGAAGACGGTACATTTTACATCAACCACAGGGTACCCGGCAAGGACTCCGCTTTCCATCGCCTGCTTCACGCCCTTTTCAACCGCCGGGATATATTCGCGAGGGATCGAACCGCCCTTGATTTTATCGACGAACTCAAAACCTTTTCCGGTCTCCAGCGGTTCCACAATAATCCAACAGTGTCCATATTGACCGCGGCCTCCGGTTTGCTTGATATATTTCCCTTCGACTTCGACTTTCTGACGGATCGTTTCGCGGTAAGCCACTTGCGGACGGCCGACATTAGCCTGCACGTTAAACTCGCGCTTCATGCGATCGACAAGAATTTCCAGATGCAACTCTCCCATACCCGAAATAATCGTCTGGGATGTTTCTTCGTCTGTTCGAACACGGAACGTCGGATCCTCTTCGGCCAAACGACTCAACGCCATCGCCAGGCGCTCTTCATCCGCTTTCGATTTCGGTTCAATGGCGACCGAAATCACCGGTTCAGGGAAATGCATGGACTCGAGGATAATGGGGTTTTTAATATCGCAAAGGGTGTTTCCGGTCGTTGTCCCCTTCAGACCAACCACCGCCGCGATATCGCCAGCGTAGACTTCTTTGACGTCTTCGCTTTTATCGGCATGCATGCGCAAGATTTGGCTAATGCGTTCTTCGGAATTTTTTGAGCTGTTCGCGACATAACTGCCCGCCTGAAGCGTCCCCGAATACACACGAAAATAGGTCAGTCTCCGTCCTCCGGCGCGAGGATCGACTTGGATTTTAAACGCCAGCGCGGAGAAAGGGGCCTCATCTTTTGGGTCTCGAGTGATCGCTTCATTGGTTTTCTGATCATGACCCGGCGTCGGAGGAAGATCGACCGGCGAAGGAAGGTAATCGCAAACAGCATCTAAAAGCGGTTGAACTCCTTTATTTTTGTAAGCAGAACCGCACAAAATCGGGAAAAATTTGCCGGTGATGGTCGCTTTCCGGATGCCGACGATCAGTTCATGCTCGGAAATCTCTTTGCCATCTAAATATTTTTCCATCAGCTTGTCGTCAAACTCGGCGACTTTTTCAACCAAGTGGGCATGGGCGGAGTGGGCCGCTTCCTTCATTTCGGATGGGATTTCCATCGTCTCATATTTCGTGCCAAGTTTATCGCTGTTCCAGACATAAGCTTTCATCCGAACCAGATCGATAAGACCCGAGAAGTTGACCTCTGCTCCGATCGGAAGCTGGATCGGAACCGGGCCCTTCGCATCCAATTTCTCGTGCATCGACCGGACGCACATATCAAAATCCGCCCCGACTTTATCCATCTTATTCATGAAGGCTAGGCGCGGCACGTGATAACGTTCGGCCTGCCGCCAGACGGTTTCCGATTGAGGCTCAACACCATTCCCGGCGTCAAAAACGACAACCGCCCCATCCAGCACTCGCAGAGAGCGCTCCACTTCCATCGTAAAATCGACGTGCCCAGGGGTGTCAATAATATTAACCTGCCGCTCCACCCCATCCACTGGTTTCCAAGTACAGTAGGTGGCGGCCGCCGTAATCGTGATGCCGCGTTCCCGTTCCTGCTCCATCCAGTCCGTCGTCGTGTTTCCGTCGTGCACCTCGCCGATTTTGTAAATGCGACCGGTGTAAAAAAGGATACGCTCGGTCGTGGTCGTCTTGCCTGCGTCAATGTGGGCGCAGATGCCAATATTTCGGATTCGCTCTAAAGGAAATTGTCTGGGCATAAAAATTACCAGCGGTAGTGTGCAAACGCCTTATTGGCATCCGCCATTCGGTGGGTATCTTCTCGCTTTTTAATGGCTCCGCCTTCCCGGCGACTGGCGGCAAGGATCTCGTCGGCCAATCGCTCCGAAAAAGGCTTCCCAGTCTTTTCGCGGGCGAACTGCATGATCCAACGCATCGCCAAAGCCGTTCCTCTTTCAGGGCGCACCTGGACTGGAACCTGATACGTGGCTCCGCCCACACGCCGTGGTTTGACTTCGACCAGAGGTTTCACATTATCAATCGCGCGATTAAAAATAGCCAGCGGCTCTTCTTTTGTTTTCGCTTGGATTAGATTAAAAGCCTGCTCCAAAATTCGCTCCGACATGCTCTTTTTCCCCTCAAAATTCATGCGGTTAATAAAGCGGGATACCAAAACGGATCCATACTTAAAATGGGGGTCCGGCAGTGCACGACGCTCACGAGGTTTTAACGTTTTTCGGGGCACTTCGAATTCTCCTTAAAAAATAATTGACATGACAAGGCATTGCCTTTGGACAGGCATCCTCGGTGTCGCCTAAGCCGCTTTCGGCCTTTTGGCTCCGTATTTCGAACGACTTTGTTTGCGATCTTGAACGCCCGTAGCATCCAGTGTGCCGCGAACGATATGATATCGAACTCCCGGAAGGTCTTTAACGCGGCCGCCTCGAACCAGAACAATAGAGTGTTCTTGCAGATTATGGCCAACACCGGGGATATAAGAGGTTACTTCGAAACCAGAGGTCAATTTCACACGCGCCACTTTTCGCAACGCCGAATTGGGTTTCTTAGGAGTGGTCGTATACACACGCGTGCAAACACCACGACGCTGAGGACACTCTACCAAAGCGGGGGCTTTGGTCTTCGAAATCAATGGCATGCGACCAGATCGTACCAACTGATTAACTGTAGGCACTTTTTAACTTCCTTCTGTTATCAAACGATTCTGCCGCAATCCGGTCCCGGCCGGAATGAGGTGACCAATAATAACATTTTCTTTGAGCCCGCGGAGATAGTCCATGGCACCGGAAGCGGAAGCCTCGGTCAGGACACGCGTGGTTTCCTGGAAACTCGCCGCAGAAATCAAAGACTCCGACGACAGGGAGGCTTTGGTGATTCCCAGGAGCACGGGCTGCGCCTCAGCGGGTTCGCCGCCATTGGTCAGGACCTGCTCATTCAGCCGCTTAAAGCGGTTTTTGCTGACGATTTCGCCAATCAGCAACTCGGTGTCACCGGACTTGGTGATCCGCACATTGGAAAGCATTTGCCGGACGATAATTTCAATATGTTTGTCGTTAATGACCACCCCCTGCAGGCGATACACTTCCTGAATTTCGTTAACCAGATGTTCCTGGACCGCCTTGGCATCTTTGACCTTCAGGATGTCGTGCGGATTAATGGACCCGTCGGTCAGCGCTTCGCCAACAGCGACCCGATCGCCTTCATAAACCACAAGGTGTTTACCATGCGGGATGTTGTATTCCCGAACTGTTCCAGTTTCTTCATCCGTCACAATAACCTTCTGGCCACCCTTCGGCGTCGTTCCCAGTTTCACGGTTCCTGGAATCTCGGAGATAATACAGGCATTTCGGGGACGGCGAGCTTCAAAAAGTTCGACGACGCGCGGTAAACCGCCGGTGATATCCTTGGTCTTGGTGACTTCCTGCGGAATCTTGGCGAGCACATCGCCGGCTTCCACCTTCTGTCCTTCTTCAACACTCACGTACGTATCCACAGGCAATGTGTACGCGGCCATCCGCTTTCCGTTTTTGAGAATGACCACCTGCGGATGCAGACGTTCTGCACGGTGTTCGATAATGACCCGTTCGGTCAGTCCCGTCACCTTATTCTTCTCCTGGTGAACGGTAATACCTTCGATTACATCCTCCAACTTGACCGTCCCGTCAAACTCCGTAATGATGGGCATCGCGTGCGGATCCCATTCCGCGATGAGGGTCGCTTTGGTAACCGCCTTATTCTCGGTGACTTTCATGCGCGCGCCATAGGGCAATCGATGATGTTCTCTTTCTTTGCCGCTTTCTTCCTTAATCGATACCTCGGCGTTGCGGCTGAAAACAATTTGTTGATTGCGCTTATCTTTCAATAGGCGAACATTAAAGAAGCGAACCGCTCCATCGTGCCCGGCCACAATTTGTGATCGTTTTACGACGCGGCTCGCCGTTCCGCCGATATGGAACGTCCGCAGGGTCAGCTGCGTACCCGGTTCGCCAATGGATTGAGCGGCGACAATTCCGGTGGCTTCTCCCATACCCACCATGCGGCCGTTCGCCAGATTCAAACCGTAGCATTTGGCGCACACGCCCCATTTCGATTCGCACGTCAAGACAGAACGAATCCGAATGCGGTCGATTTCCGCCTCTTTGACCTTTTTGGCCGCATCAGCCGTAATGAGCTCGCCCGCTTTAATAATGACCTCATCGGTCAACGGATGCGTCACCGTATCCAGCGCCACTCGTCCGACAATACGTTCTTCCAGAGGCTCAATGACTTCGTCACCAGAGGACAGGGTCCCGATGGACACTCCTGTAATGGTGCCGCAGTCCTCCTGCGTAATCACCACATCGTTGGCCACATCCACGAGTCGCCGCGTCAGGTAACCGGCATCCGCTGTTTTCAGAGCGGTATCGGCCAAACCTTTACGACCACCGTGCGTGGAAATAAAGTACTCCAGAACCGTGAGACCTTCCCTAAAGTTGGAGATAACAGGCGATTCGATAATTTCGCCGACGCCGCCCGTCAATTTCTTCTGCGGCTTAGCCATCAAACCGCGCATGCCGGCCAGCTGACGAATCTGAGCCGCGCTCCCGCGGGCGCCGGAGTTCGCCATCATATAGATCGAGTTAAATTTCGATTCACCGCTCTTGAAAACCGACATTTCCTGTTTCTTCATCTCGTCAAACATGAGGTCCGAAATACGATCGGTTACACGCGTCCACAAGTCGATAATTTTGTTATAGCGTTCGCTTTCCGTAATCAGACCGAGTTTGGCCTGCCGCTCGACTTCCAGGGCTTGTGTTTGCGCCTCTTTAATAAACCGTTCTTTCTCTTTCGGAATCAGCATGTCTTCGATCGAAATAGACAGCCCCGCGCGCGTGGCGAAACGGAATCCGATCTGCTTAATATCGTCGAGCAATTGGACGGTTCGCGCCTGTCCCAGTGTGCGATAACACCGGTCGACGAGCTCGGCCAACTCTTTCTTGCCCATCATATTATTGATGTGGCCCAATTCCGCCGGGACGACACTGTTGAAAATGACGCGGCCCACCGTGGTCCAGTCTTTCCACTTGGAGGGGTCCGCATTATCCGTTTCGGAGAGCTCGGGTTCAACCATTCGATTGATGCCGCGAACCTTGATCTTGGCATGAAGGGAGACTTCATCTCGCTGGAGGGCCGCTTCGACTTCTAAACGGGAAGCAAAAACTTTTCCTTCACCGAAATCGCCACCCTTGACTTTCGTCAGGTAGTTACACCCCAAGACCATATCTTGAGAAGGTACGGCAATCGGCCGGCCCGAAGCGGGAGACAGAAGATTGTTGGCGGAAAGCATCAGCAATCGCGCTTCAAGCTGGGATTCCAGGGAAAGCGGAATATGCACCGCCATCTGGTCACCGTCAAAGTCAGCGTTAAAGGCGGCGCAGGTGAGCGGATGCAGCTGGATTGCTTTTCCTTCGATGAGAACCGGCTCAAACGCCTGGACACCCAGGCGGTGCAGCGTTGGGGCACGATTCAAAATGACGGGATGGTGTTTCGTCACCTGATCCAGAATATCCCAGATCTCGGGCTTGACGCGTTCCAGCATGCGCTTGGCCGCTTTCAGCATGACGTTTTCCTTCTTCATCAGCTCGCGAATAATAAACGGCTTGAAGAGTTCGAGCGCCATCTCTTTCGGCAAACCGCATTGATGCAGTTTGAGATTCGGGCCAACGACAATGACGCTGCGGCCCGAGTAATCCACGCGTTTACCGAGAAGATTTTGACGGAAACGACCTTGCTTGCCTTTGAGAATATCGGAGAGGGATTTTAACGGCCGGTTTCCGGCCCCGACAACGACTTTGCCGCGCGCCCCATTCTCGATCAGGGCGTCAACCGCCTCCTGGAGCAGCCGTTTTTCATTATGAATCATGACCTCCGGCGCGCGGAGCGATTCAATGTGCTTCAAACGATTGTTGCGGTTGATAATGCGGCGATAAAGATCGTTCAGGTCGGACGTCGCAAATCGTCCGCCTTCCAACGGGACGAGGGGACGGAGATCCGGCGGGAGCACCGGTAAAATGGTCAGAATCATCCATTCCGGCTTCACTTTGGACCGCAGGAAAGCTTCCACAACCCGCAGGCGTTTCACCAACCGGCTTCGCTCCGCATCAGAGGTCGCTTTTTTGACCTTTTCATGCAGGTCGGTAGCTTCGAACGGGATATCGATTTTCGTCAGCAAGTCACGTACGGCTGCCGCGCCAATGCCGACCTTCACCTTGCCGCCATATTCCTGGCGGATCTTCTGATATTCTTCTTCCGTCAGAAGCTGCTGCGCGCTAAAAAGAATTTTATTATCAGTATCTTTAAAATCTTCCAAGACGATGTAACGCGCATAATAGACCACACGTTCCAAGTCCGAAATTTTCATATTCAAGAGAGTGGCGACACGGGAGGGCGTCTTGCGGAGATACCACACATGCGCGATCGGGACCGCCAGCTCAATATGTCCCATGCGCTCACGACGAACTTTTGATTCGGTTACTTCGACGCCACAACGGTCACAGATGACGCCTTTGTTCTTGACCCACTTATACTTCCCGCAGTTACACTCCCAGTCCCGGACGGGTCCAAAAATACGCTCGCAAAACAATCCGTCTCTTTCCGGCTTGAACGTCCGGTAATTGATCGTCTCCGGCTTGCGGACTTCGCCGTAGGACCACGAGAGGATTTGTTCTGGACTGGCCAAACTGACGCGAATTGCATCAAAGTCAGCGAAGTTCAACTCCTTGTCCGCTTTCTTTTTTTCGCGACCAGGGGTCAGAGATTTCCGCTCTAATAATTGTTGAAAGGACACTGAGGCCTCCTAGGATTTCGCCCCGACTTCTTCGGAGACTTTTCCGGCACCCGTCGACTTGGAACCGCTGCCGCTCTTGTTCTGATCTGAGCGAACCAGTTCGATATTCAAACCGAGCGCACGCAATTCGCGCGCCAGCACTTTAAAGGATTCCGGCACACCGGGCTCGGAGAACGTCTCCCCTTTAATAATGGCTTCATACATCTTGGCGCGGCCCGTCACATCATCAGATTTAACGGTTAAAAACTCCTGCAAACAGTGGGCGGCCCCATAGGCTTCGACTGCCCACACTTCCATTTCGCCAAACCGCTGGCCGCCGAATTGCGCCTTCCCCCCCAGCGGCTGCCGCGTAATGAGGGAGTAGGGTCCCGTCGAGCGAGCATGGATTTTATCCTCCACCAGATGGGCCAGCTTAATGATGTACATGTAACCGACGGTAATTTTTTCGTCGAATTTTTCTCCCGTGCGGCCGTCATACATGGTGAACTTGCAATAGTCACTGGGAAGGAATTCGTCGGGGGTACCGTTGCCCTTAAGCTTTTTCTTGGCTTCGCGAATCTTTTCAATCACCTGCTCTTCTTTTGCCCCATCGAAGACGGAGGTATTCATCTGCGCGCCCAGCTGTTTAGCAGCCCACCCCAGCATCGTTTCGAGCAACTGTCCCACATTCATTCGGGACGGGACACCCAGAGGAGAAAGCACCACATCGACCGGCGTGCCATCCGGAAGGAACGGCATATCCTCCTGAGCAACGATACGGGAGACCACTCCTTTATTCCCGTGCCGGCCAGCCAGCTTATCTCCGACCTGAACTTTGCGCTTAATCGCGATATAAACTTTAACGATCTTATTCACCGTTACAGGCAACTCATCACCCAGCTTCAACGCTTCCTTTTCTCGGGCCATTTCCAGACGAAGCTGCTGTTCTTTTCGCTGCGAGTAGACCTTGATTTTCTCTTTCTCATCATCCGCTTCACGGCTGGAGAACTTCTTTTCTTCCTTTAAGCGATCGACGTCCTCAATCCGGAGTTTGCGATCCTCCCGGATCGCTTCAACCAGCTTCTCGTAATGGGCTTCAATATCCCTCGTGCGGCGGTTTTCTTCTTTCAGCGCCATCTTTTCCCGGCGAACAAAAACGCGCACACCGATCACTTTCCCAGACACGCCCGGCGGCACACGCAAAGAAGCATCCATCGTATCTTCGGCCTTCTTACCGAAAATGACTTTCAAAAGCCGCTCTTCAGGCGTCACTTGTTGCTCGCCTTTAGGAGCCACTTTACCCACCAGAATATCACCGGGAATCACTTCCGCTCCTGGCCGCACAATACCGGTTTCATCCAGATTAATCAGTGCATCGGCACCGACATTCGGGATATCGCGAGTGATTTCCTCAGCCCCCATCTTGGTATCGCGGGCTTCCATTTGGAACTCGTGGATATGGACAGACGTCAGAAGATCGTCACGAACGACGCGATCCGACAATAAAATGGCGTCTTCGTAATTGCATCCTTCCCAGGGCATGAAAGCCACCAGGAGGTTGCGACCCAAGGCCAACTCCCCACCGCTCGTGGCCGGCCCGTCGGCAATCATTTGACCCCGTTTCACCTTATCGCCTTTTTGCACAGACGGGGTCTGGTTGACCGTCGTATCCTGATTCGATCGGATATATTTTTTCAATCGATAAATATCAATGTGTTTATCCATTCGGGCGTGAGGTTCCCCTTCCGGCAAAGGCTCATCCGAATGAAGGGCGATCTCATCTGCAGAAACCGCGATGACCTGTCCACCGCGCCGGGCGGTAATGGCGGCACCGGAATCCCGGGCCACGCGTTCTTCAATACCGGTTCCAACGAGCGGCGGATCAGCCACCAGAAGCGGGACCGCTTGCCGTTGCATGTTGGATCCCATCAAGGCGCGGTTCGCGTCATCGTGTTCCAAGAATGGAATAAGCGCCGTAGAAACGGACACCACCTGCATCGGGGAAATGTCCATATAGTCGATTTCTTCCGGCGGAAATTCGCGGAAATCCCCTCGGTAGCGACAAAGAATACGAGGGGTTGAAAATTTACCGTTTTTGTCGAGAGGCGCGTTGGCCTGCGCAACAACTAGATCGTTTTCGCGATCAGCCGTCAGATACTCCACTTCATCCGTCACGCGGCCATTGGAAGCTTTCCGGTAGGGGGACTCAATCAATCCGTACTCATTGACTCGAGCATAGCAAGCCAGGGAGGAAATCAGACCGATGTTCGGACCCTCCGGAGTTTCAATCGGGCAGATACGCCCATAATGAGTATGGTGTACGTCACGAACTTCAAAACCAGCGCGTTTCCGGTGAAGACCGCCGGGACCCAAAGCCGAAAGACGCCGTTTATGCGTGAGTTCCGCCAACGGATTGGTCTGATCCATGAATTGGGAAAGCTGAGAACTTCCAAAGAATTTTCGGACAATCGCCACCACCGGAGCCGCATTCATGATCCCGCGCGGTGCCAGTGTCGCTTTATCCTGGACATTCATCCGTTCGCGAACAATACGCGCCATTTGGGACAATCCAATGCGGATCTGATTCTCCAAGAGCTCGCCGACCGCACGAACACGACGGTTCCCCAGGTGATCGATATCGTCCATTTCGATGGGATGGGATTCTTTCCCAACCATCACTTCGCTGACATCGTTATTCAGGAGAATAATGTATTTGATGGTGCAGACAATGTCTTCCGGAGTCAACGTACGCTTTCTTTCATTGGGCACTTCATACTTCAATCCCGGTCGTTGCGTGATCCATTCACTCAAGGGCGCTAATTTTTTATTGATTTTGTAACGACCGACACGCGTTAAATCATATTTGCGGATCGACTTAAAAAGAAGGTTGTCGAGATACGTCTCTGCTTGATCGGCTGCGATAAACTCCTGCGCACGTAGTACGCGATAAATCATGTTAATGGAATCTTTACGACTCTTCAGATTGTCCTTGGCCAGCGTATTGCGGATGGTCACATCGTTAACCGCCGGGTCCAGAATCAGGAGAGTCACGTCTGACACTTTTTTGGCATAGAGCTGCGCCACATTCTCGCGCGTCAGCTCCCGATTCGCTTCAAATAGAACTTCTCCATTTTGTTTCAGAACCACATCGGTTGCCAGAATTCGCCCGACTAAAACATCGGCTTTGCCATCTTCAACCTTTAATGTCTCCTGGTCATAAAATACGCGCAAAATATCTTCATCCGACTCCAAGCCCATGGCTCTCAGAAGGACGGTGGCAGGCAGTTTCTTATGTTTATCGAGCCTCACAAAAAGAGCGTTATTCAAATCGTACTCAAACTCAACCCACGCGCCGCGGTAGGGGATCATACGAGCGAAGAAAAGGTTTTTCCCGTAGGAGGAAATTTTCTTTTCTTCGTCTTCTTCAAAAATAACACCCGGCGAGCGATGGAGCTGGCTGACCACAACGCGTTCAGCTCCGTTAATGACATAGGTGGCATTTTCCGTCATAAGCGGAATATCACAGATATAGACATCTTGTTCAGCGATTTGTTTGACTTTGCCGTTTTCTTCGCGCTGGAGGATGCGGAAGGTGGCTTTGAGAGGAGCGGAGTAGATAGTATCTTTGGCCAAGGCTTCTTCGACCGTATACCGTGATTCTCCCAGATCATATGCAACAAACTCGAGCGTTAAGCTCTCATCGTTGTTGCTGATAGGAAAAACATCCAGAAAAGCAGCCTGCAATCCTTGTATCTTCCGCTTTTCGGGGGGAACAGTCCATTGCAGAAACTCGGCCATGGACGTCTTCTGCATGGCCAAGAGTTCCGGCAACGGAATTATGGACGGGATCCGCGAAAAAGTAACTTTCTCCAAGCTATCCTCCTGTTTTAATGCGTGGTCTTAATACAGGTCCGTTGATTTGGTTACTTAATTTCGACGGTAGCACCAACATCGGTCAATTTCTTTTTTAGATCTTCGGCTTGACCCTTATTGACGCCTTCTTTGACCGGTTTGGGAGCGCCTTCAACCAGATCCTTCGCTTCTTTCAGGCCGAGTCCGGTGATTTCGCGAACCACCTTGATCACGGGGATCTTGTTCGCACCGCCACTGACGAGAACAACGGAAAATTCCGTCTTCTCTTCAGCCGCTGCACCACCCGCCGCCGGAGCACCCGCGACTGGAGCAAACGCCATGGGCGCTGCTGCCTTCACACCAAATTTATCTTCTAAGGACTTCACCAGTTCTGACACTTCCAGAATGGAGAGTTTGGAGATTTGTTCGACTAACTCTGTCATGCTTGCCATATGATCCTCCTGAGGACTACCGTTTGGAACGACCGCCTCTGATGGCCGGACACCCGGCGACCGGGGATCGTCTTGGTTCTAATTTTGCTCTGGCGATTTCTTGGCGACCTGGTCTAGGACGCTCACCAGATCACGCACCGGAGCTTGCAGAACGCTGACCAAATTAACCAGCGGCGCCTGCAACGTCCCTAAAAGTGTTGCGAGCAGAACTTCCCGTGTTGGCAGAGAAGCAATCGCCTTCAGTTCTGCGGCCGTGACAACTTTTCCATCAAAATAACCACCATTGATTTTGAGGCTCACGTGTGTCTTGGCAAATTCAAAAACAGCCTTGGTCGTTGCGATCGCATCGCCGCGCTCCAGGACTATAGCGCTCGGCCCCTGCAACGCATCGGCTAAAGCTTCCATGCCGGCCTGACGCAACGCGATGCGCGTGAGGCTGTTTTTCACAACATGGCATTCGCCCTGCAACGCGCGCAGCTTTAGACGCATTTCATTTAACTCGACCGTTTTCATGGCCTTGAAGCCTGCCACGATAAAGCCGTTGCAATCTTTTGTCTGTTTCTCTATATCCTCAACCGCTTTAATTTTTTGTTGTGTAGGCATAGTTAAAAAGAAGCTATCGTAAATCCGACGGTGGCGGCTGTTTCATAAAGGAACCGACCTTCCATCTGAATTCGGACATCCGGAGTAACCTGAACGGGCAAACCCGCAACGATCGAAAGATTGCCGTGTGCGTGACCGGAAATACCGTCGGTCGCTCCGGCCTCTGGCCTGTTATCTCTCCACGTCGCCGAACTCCCGAAACTCCGCAAACCCGCATACGGCGTCAGGCGTTTCAATCGCAAAGTGGCCAGTACCGCCCCATGGTATTCAACGCCCGATACTCTCTGATCAATCGTTGTGACGGTATTGCCGGAGATCAATCGATCAAGCGGCACCTGAAAACCCGTTGCACCGACACTCAATTGAATCCCTGGACGATACCCGGTCGCAGGGAACACTTCATTGTAAAGATCAACTCCGTAAAGATAGCCAGATCGGCTCTGCCACTGACTCCCTTGAGCGTCCTCTTGGGGATCCACAAGAACCGCAACCTTGACGGCGACAGCGATCTGGTCGGTGATTCCATAGCCAAACTGCGAACCGACCGCATGGCTTTTAAAATCAACTCGACCCCGATTATCAAAGTCCTCGCTGACCTTTAGATACTCATAAAGAAGCGAGGATGTCCATTTGCCTTGATGAATGGGTAATACGAGAACCCCAAGATCACGACCGAAGGCGTGAGAGGCGATGCTCCCGCAAATAACAACCATCAATATGAAGGATTTCTTCAATCAATTCCTTCTTTCAAATGGACAAAGAAAACCCCGGCAGCGACCTACTCTCCCAGTCACTTGCGCGACTAGTACCATCGGCCCTGGTGAGCTTAACTTCCGAGTTCGGAATGGGATCGGGTGTGGCCCCACCGGAAAAACCACCGGGAAATCTATAAAACCAAATGGATATCAACATCAAGCACGAATTTCAAGGATCGAATGATACGGCCAAGCCGCACGACCAATTAGTACAGGTGCGCTACACGCCTTTCAGCGCTTCCACGTCCTGCCTATCAACCCAGTAGTCTTCTGGGGGTCTTGAGTGCCCTTGCGGGCAGGGAATACTTATCTCAGGGCAGGTTTCACACTTAGATGCTTTCAGCGTTTATCCTATCCGAACTTGGCGATCCAGCCATGCTCCTGGCGGAACAACTGGTAAACCAGAGGTTCGTCCATCCCGGTCCTCTCGTACTAGGGACAGATCCCTTCAATATTCCTACGCCCACGGTAGATAGAGACCGTACTGTCTCACGACGTACTGAACCCAGCTCACGTACCGCTTTAATTGGCGAACAGCCAAACCCTTCCCACCTACTTCAGCGGGAGGATGCGATGAGCCGACATCGAGGTGCCAAACCGGATCGTCGATATGGACTCTTGGATCCGATAAGCCTGTTATCCCCGGAGTAGCTTTTATTCGTTGAGCGATGGCAATTCCACATTCAACCACCGGATCACTAGGTCCTGCTTTCGCACCTGCTCGACTTGTAAGTCTCGCAGTTAAGCTCCCTTCTGTCCTTGCACTCGAGGCGCGATTTCTATACGCGCTGAGGGAACCTTTGAACGCCTCCGTTACTCTTTAGGAGGCAACCGCCCCAGTTAAACTGCCCACCTGACACTGTCCTTCGCCTCGATGAAGAGGACGAAGTTAGAACCACAAGACCGGAAGAGTGGTATTTCACTGTTGGCTCCGCCCCACCCGAAAGCAGGGTTTCAAAGCCTCCCACCTATGCTACGCATCCAGTCCCGTGACTCCGTATCAAGATACAGTAAAGCTTCACGGGGTCTTTTCGTCTAGCCGCGGGCAGCAAGCGTCTTCACTTGCACCCCAATTTCACCGAGCCTCTGGTTGAGACAGCGCTCTCTTTGTTATGCCATTCGTGCAGGTCGGAACTTACCCGACAAGGAATTTCGCTACCTTAGGACCGTTATAGTTACGGCCGCCGTTTACTGGGGCTTAGGTTCAATGCTTTGCGCCTTGCGGCGCTAACATCTCCCCGTGACCTTCCAGCACCGGGCAGGCATCAGCCCCTATACATCATCTTGTGATTTCAGCAGAGGCCTGTGTTTTTGTTAAACAGTCACGAGAGCCAATTCACTGCGACCCGCCAACCCTTCCCCTGTACGGGGTTAAGCCAGCAGGCATCCCTTCTTCCGAAGTTACGGGACCAGTTTGCCTAGTTCCTTAACCAGAGTTCACTCGCGCGCCTTAGGATATTCTCCTCGTCTACCTGTGTCGGATTGCGGTACGGTCATGTCTAGCACTCCCTACGAGGCTTTTCTTGGCAGCGGGATTGGGCCACTTCCCCTGGGTTTCCCCAGAGTCGTATTCAGGTCTCGGCTATCTCGACGGATTTGCCTATCAAGAAAGGCCTACGCCTTTAAACCTACACATCCAACGGTAGGATGGCTTACTCTTCTGCGTCCCCCCTTAGGTGATAACGCACTAAACATGGTTCCGGAATATTAACCGGATGTCCTTCATGTACGCCTTTCGGCCTCCACTTAGGACCGACTAACCCTGAGCCGACGAACGTTGCTCAAGGAAACCTTAGACTTACGGCGGACAGGATTCTCACCTGTCATATCGCTACTTATTCCGACATTCTCACTTCTGGACAGTCCAGTGCTCCTCTCGGTACACCTTCGTCCCATCCAGAACGCTCCCCTACCCCTTCAGTTGCCCTTAGGCGACTGAAAGCCATGATTGCGGTACCGGGCTTGAGCCCCGATCATTTTCGGCGCAGACTCGCTTGACTGGTGAGCTGTTACGCACTCTTTAAAGGATAGCTGCTTCTAAGCTAACCTCCCAGCTGTTTCAGCAAATCCACAACCTTTACCACTTAGCCCGGATTTCGGGACCTAGATCGATGGTCTGGGATGTTCCCCTCTTGCCCGCGAAGCTTAGCCCTCGCGTACTGACTCCCAGGCTCACCTTGAGGTATTCGGAGTTTGGTTAGCTTCGGAACCAAGGTTATTGGCCCTACACTATCCAGTGCTCTACCCCCTCAAGTCATCGCCTGAGGCTAGCCCTAAAGCTATTTCGGGGAGAACCAGCTATCACCAAGTTCGATTGGCCTTTCGCCCCTAACCCCACCTCATGTAGGAGTTTTTCAACACTCAACACTTCGGGCCTCCACCACCGATTAAGGTGGCTTCACCCTGGACAGGGTTAGATCACTTGGCTTCGGGTCTATTGATGGCAACTAATCGCCCTATTCAGACTCGCTTTCGCTACGGCTTCCTCGGCTGCTATTCACAACCAAGTTAACCTTGCTACCACCAATAACTCGCCGGATCATTCTTCAACAGGCACGCTCTCACCCATTCCTTATCTTGCGATAAGGCATAGGGCTCGAACTGCTTGTAAGCATACAGTTTCAGGTACTTTTCACTCCGCGTCTGCGGTACTTTTCACCTTTCCCTCGCGGTACTAGTTCACTATCGGTCGAACGCTCATATTTAGCCTTGGAGAGTGGTCTCCCCAGATTCCCACCGGATTTCACGTGCCCGATGGTACTCAGGAACTTGTCCAGGAAGTCGATCCCCTTTCGCCTACAGGACTCTCACCCTCTTTGGTGGGCCTTTCCAGACCCTTCAACTAGGAGATCGATTTCTGACTTCCCGGCCTCGCGGCCAGACAAGCCCTACAACCCGAATCAAGTTTGCACCTGATTCGTTTAGGCTGTTCCCCGTTCGCTCGCCACTACAAGGGGAATCTCTTTGATTTCTTTTCCTCCGGGTACTGAGATGTTTCACTTCCCCGGGTTGTCCTCTACGCACTATGAATTCATGCGTAAATCCTTAATCTCACGATCAAGGGGGTTTCCCCATTCGGAAATCTCCGGATCAAAGGCTGTTTGCGCCTCCCCGAAGCTTATCGCAGCTTACCACGTCCTTCATCAACGGCGTTCGCCAAGGCATCCACTATATGCTCTTTGTAGCTTGGCCATATCATTTAATCCTTCTGACCTTTCGCCAGAACTCATAAAGATATGATTAATTACATCATCTTCACACCTTAATAATTGAGGTGCTTGACGTTGCTAATTACCCATTTAGTTATAGATATATTTAATTATCAAAGACCGAACGTATAAAACACAGTTTCCGGATCACACGCCCCGGAATAACTGGGCTAAAATTGACTACGCTTACGCCATAAATTGGAGGTGACCGGGGTCGAACCGGTGACCTCGTGCTTGCAAAGCACGCGCTCTCCCAACTGAGCTACACCCCCTAAAAGGGGAAACCTGGACCCGGGCAGAGTCGAACTGCCGACCTTACCCTTATCAGGGGTACGCTCTAACCAACTGAGCTACGGGTCCGCAATTCAGCGAGCAAACTACTCGCGAGCCAGCGAGCGAGGAACCTAATGCCTTTCCTTGCTTGCGAGTTCGCTGCTTGCCAGCTCACTGATTTTAAAAACGCGCGAGCGGATAAACGCCCCGGACAACCCATGCCATGCTTTACGCTTGGCACACTTCCAACATTCCAAGTCGGAAGAAAAGATCGACTTCAATTTTTTATCGGAACATCAATAAAAAATAGAAAGGAGGTGATCCAGCCGCACCTTCCGATACGGCTACCTTGTTACGACTTCACCCCAATCACCAACCACAACTTCGGCGGCTCCCTCCCTTGCGGGTTGGTACACCGACTTCTGTTGCAACTGGCTTTCGTGGTGTGACGGGCGGTGTGTACAAGGCCCGGGAACGTATTCACCGCTGCCTGCTGATCAGCGATTACTAGCGATTCCACCTTCACGTGGGCGAGTTGCAGCCCACGATCTGAACTGGGGCCGGCTTTAAGGGTTTGGCTCCACCTTGCGGTATTGCTTCCCGTTGTACCGGCCATTGTAGCACGTGTGTTGCCCCGGACATAAGGGCCATGAGGATTTGACGTCGTCCCCACCTTCCTCCTTCTTATCGAAGGCAGTTTTCGAAGAGTGCATCCCTTGCGGGATTAGCAACATCGAATAGGGGTTGCGCTCGTTGCGGGACTTAACCCAACATCTCACGACACGAGCTGACGACAACCATGCAGCACCTCTGCTCGCTCCCTTGCGGGTCGGCCAATGTTTCTATCGGCCTACCACGAGTAGTTCAAGCCCGGGTAAGGTTCTTCGCGTTGCGTCGAATTAAACCACATGCTCCACCGCTTGTGCGGGCCCCCGTCAATTCCTTTGAGTTTCAACCTTGCGGCCGTACTCCCCAGGCGGCTCATTTAATGCGTTAGCTTCGGCGCGGGAGGGGTCGATACCTTCCACACCTAATGAGCATCGTTTAGGGCTAGGACTACCAGGGTATCTAATCCTGTTTGCTCCCCTAGCTTTCGCAGCTCAGCGTCAATGATGGCCCAGAAGCCTGCTTTCGCCATAGGTGTTCCTCCCGATATCTACGCATTTCACCGCTACACCGGGAATTCCAGCTTCCTCTGCCACATTCTAGCCCGACAGTTTCCCTTGGCCTCTCCCAGTTGAGCCGGGAGCTTTCACAAAAGACTTATCGAACCGCCTACCTGCGCTTTACGCCTAGTGATTCCGAGTAACGCTTGCCACCTACGTATTACCGCGGCTGCTGGCACGTAGTTAGCCGTGGCTTATTCGAAGGGTACCGTCACCCTGCGTTTTTCACGCAGGCATTCTTCCCCTCCAAAAGGAGTTTACAATCCGAAGACCTTCGTCCTCCACGCGGCGTCGCTGGATCAGGGTTGCCCCCATTGTCCAAAATTCCCCACTGCTGCCTCCCGTAGGAGTCTGGCCCGTGTCTCAGTGCCAGTGTGGCCGATCACCCTTTCAGGCCGGCTACCCGTCAAAGGCTTGGTGAGCCGTTACCTCACCAACTACCATGATAGGACTCGGGCTCCTCCTCAAGCGCCCCTTGCGGAGCTTTGACCTCTGGAATATGCACTCCTGTGGTCTTATGGGACATTAGCCCGCCTTTCGGCAGGTTGTTTCCCTCTCAAGGGCAGATTGCCCAAGTATTACTCACCCGTCTGCCGCTATCCCAAACGATGTGCTGTCTGAAATCGCTCGACTTGCATGTGTTAAGCACGCCGCCAGCGTTCACTCTGAGCCAGGATCAAACTCTCCATTAAAGTTTTAGGTGGTTGCCAGAACTACTGGCGACACCATCCATAATAGAGGTTTGCTATAAGGCTCTATCTGGCCCCATCGACATTCGGTCGATGGGTTTTACACCAAAGTCATTTAATTGGCCCTTGGTTGCCCCTTAACAGAGATTATCTCCCTGCTGGGGCGTTTATCGGCTTGCGCGTATGTAGACTTCTGTCAAAGAACAATGCATAAAAAACAAAAACCTCCGCAAGCGGAATAACATTCCTCTTGCGAGGCGTGAGCCATATTACGAAATCCCTCGAAATTATGTCAAGGATTTATTTTTGTTGACGGATAAATTATCTTTTTACTCGTGAGTGCGATGTGTTTTGCTGAATTTCCTCATACGCATGCAGACGCGCCAGCGCGCGACGCAGCGCTGCCTCAGCCTGCAAAACCTGGATATCACTTTCAGGCTCCCGCAAGGCAGCCTTGGCACGTTCCGCAGCCTGTCGCGCGCGCTCGACATCAATTTCCCGAGCCATCTCAGCGGTTTCAGCAAAAACTAAAACACGGTTTTCCCTGATTTCAACATAGCCGCCGGAAATCGCGAACAACTCCACCAGATCCCCACGACGCAAATGAATTTGGCCGGGCTGGAGTTGCGCCAACAACGGCGCATGATTCGGCAAAATTCCGAGCTCTCCGTCAGCCGCTGGAACAATTACCGAATCGGCCAGACCCTGCATCACCAATCGATCCGGCGTTACGATATCGATATGAAGATCCATGTTGTTTGATCTAGATCAAGCGCCTTCTGCCTGAAGTTTCTTGGCTTTTTCTAAGACTTCCTCGATACCCCCAACCATAAAAAAGGCCTGCTCCGGCAGCTGATCGTGCTTCCCCTCGATGATCTCCCTGAAACTGCGAATCGTATCTTTGAGCGGCACATACCGTCCCGGCTGACCCGTAAAGTTTTCCGCGACAAAGAAAGGCTGCGAGAGAAACTTCTGAATCTTCCGGGCACGGGCCACGGTGAGTTTGTCTTCTTCCGATAATTCATCAATCCCCAGAATCGCGATAATGTCCTGAAGATCTTTGTATCGCTGGAGAATCTTCTGAACCGCCCGCGCGGTTTGATAATGTTCCTCCCCGATGATCTTCGGATCCAAAATGCGCGATGTGGAATCCAGCGGATCCACCGCTGGATAAATACCAAGTTCAACGATTGACCGGGACAACACCGTCGTCGCGTCCAGATGCTGGAAGGTAGTCGCCACACCGGGGTCCGTCAGATCATCCGCTGGCACATAGATGGCCTGAATCGATGTAATGGATCCTTTTTTTGTCGAGGTGATGCGCTCCTGCAGCACACCAACCTCTGTGGCCAACGTCGGCTGATACCCCACAGCCGACGGCATCCGGCCCAGAAGCGCCGAGACTTCAGCCCCCGCCAGAACGTAGCGGAAAACGTTATCGATAAAAAGCAGCGTATCCGCTCCTTCGACATCCCGGAAATACTCGGCTTGTGTTAGAGCGGTCAGCCCCACGCGGGCGCGAGACCCCGGCGGTTCATTCATCTGCCCGTAAACCAGAACGGTTTTCGAAAGGACCGGCGAACCGTCCGACAACTTCGACTCCTGCATTTCCAGCCACAAATCATTCCCTTCACGGCTGCGCTCCCCCACCCCGCCGAACACCGATACACCGCCATGTTGCTTGGCCACATTATTGATGAGTTCCATAATAATGACGGTTTTGCCGACACCGGCACCGCCAAAGAGCCCGACCTTGCCGCCTTTCTGATAGGGCTCCAATAAGTCGATAACTTTAATTCCAGTTTCAAAAATTTGCGGATTCGTCTCCTGATCGACAAAAGCAGGAGCCGGCTTATGAATCGGAGACCGGTCTTTCGTTTGAATCGGGCCGCGCTCATCTTTCGGCTCGCCCAGTACATTCATCAAGCGACCCAGACACGATCGTCCCACCGGCACCATCAAGGGCCCGCCGGTATCGATCGCCTCCATGCCGCGCTGCAGGCCTTCGGTCGGCCCCAAAGCAATGGTCCGCACCTGGTTATCCCCGAGATGGGAAGCGACTTCCACCGTCAAACGGTTCTTTTCCCCGGATGGGTTTTGGGTTGGCAACGGAATATGAATCGCGTTATAAATGGCCGGAAGTTTTCCGGGGGCGAACTCCACATCCACGACCGGACCGATTACCTGGATGACTTTACCTGTGCTCATGAATCTCTCCTCTAATCGGGCGCACAGCGGTGCGCCCCTACATTTCTATAAAACGGCCAATGGCCCGTTATATTGTTTCCGAAGCACTCGTCTTAAGTGAACCACGTCCCGAAACCCCATCTTCTGGAACTTGACGCCGTACCGGTACCGGAGCTCCGATCCGCCCGGCACCTCCATGCGAAAAACGATTATTCCGCTTAAAATTAACGAAACACTGTCCAATAAAACCCGTACCTGACTGCCTTCCGGCCAGGACACTAAAGTCATCATCCCCACGCCGCCTAAACTCAAATTAATCGCGGTCCCCTGCCCTTCCGCGCCTAAATATGGATTATCGATCCGGCAGGGAATCTGGACGGGAACCCGCTGAAAAAGCCGCCGGTCCCGCCCCAACGAAGCGTTTTCCGGATCCCACACCTCGCGCGAATGATGATGCGCCAGGAAAATTTCTCTCAATTCCTGAAACATACAATCCTATTTCAGCGCCTCGGCGCCGCTGACAACTTCCAGGATCTCTTTGGTGATGAAAGCCTGCCGCGTCCGGTTCAAACGCAACGTCAAGGATTCCATCAGGTCAGAGGCGTTGCGCGTGGCATTGTCCATGGCGCTCATCCGGGCACCCAGTTCCGCTGCGTTCGATTCCAGCAACACCCGGTACACCTGCGCTTTCAAGAACCGGCGGATCAGCCCATCCAACAATTTCTCTTGAGCCGGTTCAAAAATAAAATCAGGCCAATGCGGCTCCCGGGGAACCGACGCAACAGAAGCCATCGGCAGCAGCGGCTTGATCGTCACTTTCTGAAAGATCGCAGATTTAAATTCATTGTAGAGCATGTCCACCTGAACAAACGGCTGCTTCTCATAAGCCTCCAGGAGATCCTGCGTCACAATTTCAGCGTGAGCAAAACTCAAGTTGTTGAATATATTGACGTATTCCTTCCGGAGAGTCACGCCATGGCGTTTGAAGTAGTCTCGGCCCTTGCGCCCAACGATAAAAAAGTGAACGTTCGGCAATCCATGCGTCTTCGCGTAGCGCAGCGCTTCCCGAATCAGGTTCGTATTGAAAGCCCCGCAAAGTCCTTTATCAGAGGTGACCAGCAGGAGCGCCCGCTGAGTCCCTTCCCGCTTACAAATGAGTGGATGCTGATCCGGGTTTCCCAAACGCTGCAACAAATCCGTCATCAATCCTTCCATTCCCTGAGCAAAAGGTCGCGCGGAAAGAATGCGCGACTGGGCTTTGCGCAGACGCGCCGCCGCCACCATCTTCATGGCCTTGGTGATCTGCTGAATCGATTTAACCGACTTAATCTTCCGCCGGATATCTCTTAATGACACCATGTCTTCCTCAGGCGACAAACCCCTGTTTAAATTCTTTGATGGCAGTCTCGAGTTGAGGTTTTAAAGTCTCATCAATGATCCGCTTCTCCCGAATATACTGAAGCAGTCCCACAGAGCGGCGTTCCAGAAAGGCCAGGAGTTCGCTTTCCCAACGGCGGACGGAATCAATCGCAACGTCGTCGATAAAACCGTTCACGCCGGCGTAGAGGATCGCCACCTGTTTTTCGACCGTCATGGGCACATACTGATCCTGCTTCAGAATCTCCACCATGCGCTGACCGCGAGACAATTGGGCCTGAGAAACTTTATCCAGGTCGCTTCCAAACTGGGCGAAGGCAACAAGGTTGTTGTATTGGGCCATATCCAGGCGCAGCTTGCCCGCCACCTGCCGCATCGCCTTGACCTGGGCGCTTCCTCCGACGCGGGACACGGACAGCCCCACATTGACCGCCGGTCTCACCCCAGCGTAAAACAAACCGCTCTCCAGATAAATCTGGCCGTCGGTAATCGAAATCACATTGGTCGGGATGTAGGCGGAAACGTCTCCGGCCTGCGTCTCAATAATCGGCAGCGCGGTCAGCGACCCGCCTCCATTTTTGTCGGAAAGCTTGCAGGCCCGCTCCAGCAACCGGGAGTGCAGATAAAACACATCGCCCGGATACGCTTCGCGGCCCGGCGGCCGCCGGAGCAGGAGCGAAAGCTGGCGATAGGCCACCGCGTGTTTGGAAAGATCGTCATAGACGCAAAGGACCGCCTTCCCCTTCCACATGAATTCCTCGCCCATGGCGCAGCCGGCGTAAGGCGCCAAATACTGCAGCGGCGCCGGATCGGAAGCGGTTGCGGCCACGACAATGGTGTATTCCATCGCCCCCGAATCCGCCAGCTTCTGGACCACCTGGGCGATAGTGGATTGCTTCTGCCCGATTGCCACGTAAATACAGATCGGCCGGGCAGCGGCCGGTTCATTTTTCTGATTGATAATGGTATCGATCACGACCGCTGTTTTTCCGGTCTGGCGGTCACCGATGATCAATTCGCGCTGGCCCCGGCCGATGGGGATCATCGAATCGATCGCCTTCAGTCCTGTTTGAAGCGGCTCTTTGACCGGCTGCCGCTCGATAATACCGGGGGCAATCACTTCCACGAGCCGGGTCCGAGTTGTTTTGACCGGGCCCTTTCCATCCAGCGGTTGTCCCAGAGGGTTCACCACGCGACCGATCAGCGTTTCGCCCACCGGCACTTCCATGACCCGTCCCGTCCGTTTGACGGTATCGCCCTCTTTCACCAGATGATCATCGCCCAGAAGAACCGCGCCAACGGTATCGGCTTCCAGATTCATCACCATGCCCACGACCCCGTTTGGAAATTCGAGCAACTCTCCAGCCAAAGCCTGCTTGAGCCCGAAGATACGGGCGATTCCGTCGCCGGTCTGCAGGACAGAACCCACTTCCGAAAGCTCGAGTTTATTCTCGAATCCTTCGAGTTGCTGCTGAATGACGCTGGTGATTTCTTCTGAACGGATACTCATAATCGCTCCTTAAAACCCTCGGTATTTGTCCGGGCGCACACCGCATACGACCGCGGTGCCTGCGCGCTATAAGTAATTGCGGAAGCGCGGGCAGCGGTGCGCCCCTACAGTTCCTATCGAATCAATTGGTCACGCAATCGTTTCAACTGTCCCTTCAAACTCTGATCCAACACCCGGTCCTGTGTCTGAACTACGAGACCGCCGATGAGGGAGGAATCCACCTGAACATCCAGGCGGACTTTTTGGCCCAGCCATTTTTCCAGATTCGCCTGGAGTACCTGCTGCTGGGCTTCCGCCATGGGGAACGCTACCCGGACGCGCAAGGGCTGCACCTCCTGATAACGATCCACCTCCTCCTGGTATTCCTGGACGATAGCCAAAAGCGCGTCAAACCGATGTTTGCTAACCAGAAGATAAAAAAAGCGCTCCAAAAGCGGCGTCGCCCACTTCCCCAGAACCGAATGGATCAGGCGTTTCTTTCCATCCGAGGCAATAAACGGATGGGTCAACACATCCCGGAGAGACACCCGCAGCCGCAGAACGCGAATGAATTCTTCCAAGCCCTCCTGGCAGAGGAGAATCTGGTTATGGCTTTTCGCCTCGGCAAAAAGCGCCCTGGCGTATTTTCGCGCAACAACGGACTCCTGCATTTATTTCACCGGCCCTTCCAAATCTTTGAAAAATTCCTGAAGCAACGCGTCCTGCTCTTTCGGGTTCATCGCGTGACGCAAAAGCTTCTCTGCAGCTTTGACGGAAATCACGGCCATTTCCTGGCGCAGTTCTCTGGAGATCTTGGCTTTATCCTCTTCCAGCTGACGGCGCGTCTGGGATACCCTGCGGCGGGATTCTTCCTGAGATTCATTCAATATCTGATCCCGGACCCGCTGGGCATCGGCTTTGGCCTGGTCCAGTATGTCCTGGACTTTGGATTGCCCCTTGGCCAATTCCGCCTCATATTGGGCCCGCAGCTGGTCGGCCGTCAACTTGGCATTGGCCGCGTCATCAATGGCCTGGCGAATGCCCATTTCCCGATCACGCAACGCGGTCAGGAGCGGCTTCCAGGCGAATTTGGCGAGCACAAAAACCAGCGCCAGAAAACTGACGATGGTCCAGAACATCAGCCCCTTGTCAGGGGTTAAGAGGTTTTCCATAAATAAATTCCTTTGTCGACGGTCTCCCTTTTCGTCATCCCCGGCGGACGCTGGCCGGGGATCCAATCATCTAAAACACGCATGGATTCCCCGCCAGTGACCGCGGGGAATGACGATTGAGAAACCGCATCACATCTTTATTTCGTTGCCGCTGCGCTCGTTTCAGCCGTTGCCCCGCTCTTCGGCAGAGACGTGTTCAAAGCCAGAGCGATCAAGAGACAAATCACTAGGGCAAAGAACCCGAGTCCCTCAATCAGCGCCGCCGGGATCAACATCGATGTCCGGAGATTGTCCGTCGCTTCCGGTTGACGGGCTGTTCCTTCCAGCGCCGCGCTGGCCAGCCGCGCGATCCCGCTGGCGGCCCCCAGAATGATGAGTCCAGAACCAATCCCCGCTGCCAGATAACCCAAACCAAGATGCCACAAGCTCATGTTGTTCTCCTCTTCGATTCGCTTCGCCCACTCAGAGTGGTGAGCGTAGTCGAACCACTTTTATGTTGCTCGCATCTGCCCTATCCATCAGGGGTGCGGTACGACCTCCCGCCTTACGGCGAGGTTAATGCTGCGGATTCACCGCTGCTCCAACGAACACCGCTGTCAGGAGCGTAAAAATGTACGCCTGCAAAAACGCGACAAAAAGCTCCAACAACCCCAGCCCCACAACCGCCGGCAGCGAGACACCCAGCGCCACCCCCACCCCAACGATGGAACTGTGAAAAATCTCCCGCATAATGAAGATCAAACACAGAAAAGCCAGGATGACAATATGCCCCGCAATCATGTTGGCGAAAAGCCGGATGCAGAGCGCAAATGCTTTCGTGAATATCCCCAAAACCTCAATGACGAACATCAACGGAACAAGCCAGAAGGGAAGTCCATGCGGCACATACGTTTTCAAATAATGCCACACCCCGAGCTTCCGGATCCCTGCAATATGAATCATCATGAACGTCGTCAAAGCCAGAGTCGCG
Organism: Elusimicrobiota bacterium; assembly: GCA_041660185.1. Lineage (NCBI taxonomy): Bacteria > Pseudomonadati > Elusimicrobiota > Elusimicrobiota bacterium. Next base: position 55,319 of record JBAZWU010000002.1, read on the forward strand.
GTCACGGAGATGTTCCCCGTCGCCGTCGCACCGTAAGGAACCAGCCCCAGCAGATTACACAAAAGGATGAAGAAGAAAAGCGTGCAGAAGTAGGAAAGATAAGAATCACCGGCATCGCCTAAATTGGGCCGTACGATTTCATCCCGGATGTAAACAATAAAAACCTCTATCAAATTGGCCACCCCAGTCGGGACGCCCCCTTTGATCTGAAAACGAGCGATCCCAAGCACGGCGATCAGAAGGACCGCCACAATCAGCATCATGAGTCCATGCCTTGTGAGATACACCGGGATTGTTCCAATGGGAAAGAGGTAGTGGATCCGGTGATCCAGGATATGGTGTTCCAAAAGTTCCGCAAAATTCATCGAGAAGACCTATGCAAAAAAGGGATTTGAATCAGGGAGAGCACCAGATACCCCATGGCTAGTGAAAGAAGGGGGAACGTGAAGGGTGTCCTGGTCTGGTAAAGCACACCAACCGCCACGGCCAGGACCACTAACCGGAGAAGCGCGTCACCGACAAAAATGGAATAAAAAATCTTGCTGGAACGGGTCATCGACCAGACAAAACCGCTGAAGGCGGCCATGCTCTGCACGCCGGTCCACCCCAGGAGCCAGGCCGCCGCTTTTTGAGAATGCCCTTTATAAAGGAAAGAGAGCAAAACAAAAAGAATCGTCGCGCTCGCAATAAAACGAAGCCCTTTAACCGGGCTTTTTGGATTCATCTGTAAACTCTTTAAAAAAATTATAAAGACCGGCACCGATACCCAGAAACGCTCCGATAAGAATCCCCCAGGGCCTGGTTCCCCGGTGCTGATCGAATAAATAGCCCAACCAGATGCAGACCAGAACCGAGGCCGCCAGAGTGATTCCGGCTCCAATATGTCTCCAAACACTGGAAGAACTTTTTGGCGGGAGCGGGTTCATGTGTTCCCTCGACGGTAAGTCAAGGAATCATATCAAATTCTTTAAAAATTTCCCTTGAAATAGAGGCGTTTCTCTTTAAGCTAAGGGTGTCCCATGGCAACCGACTTCACTCATTTCCCCTGGATTGCCCCCTGGCAAGCCATCTCATTAAAAGGGCGGGAAGCCTATGAGTATGAACTCCTGTCGGAACTGGCCCCAGGCCATCCCCTCTATGGAGTGAAAATTACGGCGATCGGACGGGTCTGCTATGGAGACGATGTTCTCTTTCAGCTGGAGGATCATCCCGCTGAATTAGCGGTTGTCCACCTGACCTACACCGGACGCCCTGAAAAAGAAGCGCACTGGCCTTCCGTTGTTTTCTACAACAACCTGGATCACTGGGTGGCTCGAAGCATGCTGCCGGATGCCGCCAGCTACGAAATCGGCCCAACGGACCGCGCAGCCTGAATTCCTTTGATATACTCTAGGCTATGTTGGGAACCTACCATCTGACGTCGCTTTTCGACATTCTGAACAAAATCCATTTTGTCTACGACCCCGTAAAACTCTGGGACTTTATTCTGGAGCAGGCGTGCAAAACGCTGCAATCTGAAGCGGGCACCTATTATGAAGTTCTGGAGGATGAGCAAACGCTCCGGGTGGCTGCGGCCTACGGGATTGACGTGAAACGGCTAGACCAGGTTCCCTTCCGGGTGGGTTCCGGGATCAGCGGCTGGGTCGCCCAATATCATCAACCGGCGCTGGTCAGTGATGTGCGGCAGGACAATCGATTCAACCGGCACGTCGATATGATGACCGGCTTTCAGACGAAATCCATTTTGTGTATTCCCGTTTTTTCTCAGAAGCGGACCTACGGAGTCATCGAGATCATCAACCGGAAAAGCGGGCAGTTTAATCCTCAGGACCAGGAGTTTATGACCCTCCTCGGGCGTCAAGTGGCCATCGCTTATCAGAACCTCCTGCTGATTCAGGAGGTCCAAAACAAGGAAGTCCTTCTGGAAAGCCTGCTGGCCAATCTCTCCGGCGGCCTGATCGCCATTGATGCCACCCAAACCATCACAATTCTGAACCCTTCCGCAACACAATTGCTCCGACTGGACGGTCAGCCATCGGTCGGCAAACCGGTTAACGTGATTTTGAAGGACTATCCGTGGTTTATTGAGACGCTCCAGCAGACGTTTACCAACCGGAATACGGTGTCCCGCCAAGAAACAAAAATTCCCATCAACGGGGAAGATCAGCGGATCGGTTACACCACCATTCTTATTTCAGACAAGCAACAGCAGATACTGGGCTCCGGCATTATCTTCCAGAAACTTTCTTCCTAGAACTCCTTCCGGTTACTACCGGGGACGGATCATCTCCACACCGGGGATAACTAAGCGACCGCCGGTGCCGTCGGCGCGCAGAACATACAATGGGTCCTGCCCCACCACGAGCGTGGTCGGGTCAACCGCATTGACGCTGGGTTCCCAATCGGCTCGCGGCAGCTCCTGCAGGCGGCCCCCCCAGACATCCACAACGATCAGGTTCTGTTCTTCGAGGCGCGTGATCTCTTTCGATTCTTTAAAATAAAAAAACTGATGCCCGGGGAAGGCTCCCAGCTGGCGCTGAAACACGCAGGTCTTCGACCCAGTCGTTGGCGGCACAAAAGGATAAAACCGATTCTTGCGTCGATTCCATAATTGAAACACATCGCATTTCTTCGATTGACTGGCGGTTTTTAGAATAATCTGGTCCGCATCATCCGTATAGGCGGCTTCCATGACCGGTTCGGAAAGAATTTGAGTGCTGGTATCGGTCTGAACGCTGTATTCATCCAGCCAGCTCGGCAAAGCCCCCGGGATAGACAGGAAAAGCAGCCTCTGGCCATCTAACGACCAATCTGGAGAATAACCTTGCCCGAGCAGCGTGGTAGCTTGGGTTTCCCATTCATGCACAGCCAGGATCGGCCATGCGGCCGGACCCATGACCTGAAGCGCCAGGCGTTTGCCATCAGGTGAAAGCAAAAAACGGAAAGGTCCCAGGGGGTTTTCATAGACCGGCTTTTCATCCCCACCCGGCCACGCCTTCACATAGACGCGGAACGGATCGCGGGGCGCCTGCCGGGCTGAAAAAAAGACCCTGCCCCGCTCCCTGTCCCAGAAGAAATCAATAAACTGGGCGTAAGACGCTTTCAGCGGAAAGGATTGGAGCCGGTGCGTGTCGAGGTTATAAAAGAGGGGTTCGGGCGAGGTTTTCTGGCGGGATTGGACGAAGAAACCCGGCGGATACGACCCCGGCTCCGCCGCCCAGACCACGGAAGGGATAAGCAAAAGAAAAAGGGCGAATGTCTTCAAATCATGAGCAGATACCCTCACCCGCGCATGTCCGGCCTAACGGCCGTCCTGCTTACCCTCTCCCTCAGCAGGGAGAGGGAGTGAGAGCCTCCTCACAAACATCATCCCCCTCTCCCTGCTGAGGGAGAGGGGTCGGGGGTGAGGGTTACTGGTTAAAATTCGGTTTCCATCCATTGCTTCGGATCGACCGGGACCCCATGCACGAAAACCTGCCAATGCACGTGCGGGGCTGTACTGAGGCCGGTGGATCCCACCTTCCCGATGATCTGTCCTTTTGTGACTTTTTGCCCTGGCTTCACGCGCAAGGAGGACATATGCAGATAAATGGTCATGACCCCCTGGCCATGGTTGAGGAGGATCGTTTTCCCGTGAGCCTTCAGGGGGGCGGCCAGTTCCACGATGCCGGCGTTGGATGCCAGGACTGGGGCGCCCTTGGGAGACCGGAAATCCATCCCCTTATGAAAACCAGCATTCTGGGTTCCGTTGCGCGTGCGATGAAGGCCAAAAGGCGCGATGGACGGCCCCGAAACCGGCGGAAGAAACGTTCCCTCCCAGCTCTGTTCCTTTCTTAAGATCGCGGCCTTCCGGTGAATCAGCGCGCTTTCGCGGTGCTCATTCTTCGCCAAGCTGGTTTTCGCTTGAGAAAAGTTAATGTTTTCCGTCGGGTAGTTCCGGCTGCTGATGGACACCGCGGTGTAGGCCAATGGAGAAGAGGAGGCATCGGGATCAGCCGATTTCAGCGCCAGCGGAAGGGATTGCGGCGGCGTGCCAAGGGGAACGCCAATCAGCGCCCGTTGGGCATTCGGCCCGACCGGGTAGCAGGGGTACGATTTTTTGTTAAAAAGGACCCGCAGTTTTGCATCTGGCGAGAGGCCATCCACTTCGACCCGGAGCGTCTGGCCAGGCTGGAGCGTATGCGAAGAGAGTACAATCTGCGGCGAAGCCGCCCAAGCGGACGAAACCAAAAACAACAGGGCAATGAAACACGTCACGTCGGGATCACGCGCATAAACCGGCGTTTCCCGACCTGAATCAACACCGGGACCTGAAGATCCAGCGTGTCTTTCTCCGTCCTGCGTTTTCCGTCGACTTCGACCGCCCCTTGATCCAGCAACCGGCGGGCCTCTTTTTTGCTCGAGGCTAAACCGGAAACGGCTAGAAGATCAATCAGAAGACATTTCCCACGAACTGTTTTGAACTCTGGGATTTGATCGGGGACCTGCTTTTTGGAAAAGACCCGGTCAAACTCGGCGGCAGCCGCCTCGGCCGCGGGGGCGCCATGGAACATCTCGACGATGGTCTTTCCCAGGAGCGCCTTGGCTTCCCGCGGATGCATTTTCGCCGCCGTCGCAACATCCAGATCCGTGAGCAGCTCAAAATATTTCGGCATCAGAGCATCCGGGATCGACATGGTCTTGCCAAACATCTCATTCGGGGGATCATTGAAGGCCACAGTGTTCCCGTAGGATTTGGACATTTTCTTTACGCCGTCCAGCCCTTCGAGGAGGGGCATCATCATCACGACCTGCGGTTCCTGCCCCTTTTCCAACTGGAGCTCCCGCCCCATCAGCAGGTTGAATTTCTGGTCGGTTCCGCCGAGCTCGAGGTCGGCCTGGATCGCGATCGAATCGTACCCCTGAAGCACCGGATAGACGAGTTCGAGAAGAGAAATCGGCTCTTCGTCTTCAAACCGTTTCGCAAAATCGGCGCGTCGAAGCATCTGGGCGACCGATGTCCTCCGTTGGAGATCGAAAATCCCTTTCACACCAAGCGGTTCCAGCCAGCGGCTGTTGAAATGGAGCTGCGTCTTCTGGTGATCGAGAACGCGGAAAACCTGTTCCTGATACGTTTGAGCGTTCGCCGCCACCTGCTCAGGTTCCAGCGCGGGCCGAGTTTCCGAACGCCCGGACGGATCCCCGATCCGGGCCGTGAAGTCTCCGATAATGAACTCAATCTGATGCCCGAGGTCCTGAAATGCTCTTAATTTTCGCAAGACGACCAGGTGTCCCAGGTGAAGGTCCGGAGCCGTGGGATCCACACCCAGTTTGATCTTGAGCGGTCGGCCTTTCTCCAGCTTGGCGCGCAGCTCCTGTTCCGAAATAATCTCGGCGCATCCACGGGTGATCTTTGACCAATTCTCAGGCGATAAATTCACAGCGCTCATCGTATAATACCCGGCCCGGAAAGAACAACCCGGCGACCGGTGAGCCGGACTGAAATACCCTTCAACCCATACGCGATCAGCCGTCCCCGTTTCACCTGAAAGCGGCAATCCCGGCATTTTTGGGCAAAAACAGGCCCGGATCCGGCCTGCTGAGCGGCTTGGACCAGCTCCTTGACGCGCGTCACGTCCCGTTCCGGCAGAAGCAGGAGTGTTTTGTTTGAAAAAGCCGCGATCAGCCCCTGCAAGCCCCGGCCTTCAATACGATACCCCTTGTCAGCGGACAGAATCGAACCGGTTGTGCGGGTATCGATCTTCACAGATCCGATACGGATCGTATTTCGCGAGTCCGCCGGAACGACCTTTCGCAACGCGTCCCACTGACCCAGATCCGTCCATTTCAAAAGCGCACGGGTGGCGGCTTTGGCCGTCCCATCGAACGGCGTCTGCACCAGCGGCGTCATGATCGAGTAATCAATGGTATTGTCAACCAGACGATCAGGTTCCAGCGGGTGCGGGATCTTGGCCGGGAATTCGCTGAAGAGACGCTCTGCGAGCGCTTCCCTCCGATTCCGGATCGCCGCAACGAGCTGGTCATAAATCGCGGCCATCGCGGGCTGATATTGTCTCAAGGCCCTCTCCGCAACGGAAATCCGGTAAAAGAACATGCCGGCATTCCACAACCATCCCCCTTGCCGGATCATGACACCGGCCCGTTCCCACGCTGGCTTTTCCTCAAAACCAATGATCTCACTTCCCCGGGTGCGCACCGCGCCGAACCCGCACCACTCCTCGGGGTTCGACGTCGGCTGGACGCCGACCAGAACGATCGCCGCCTCCTTGTGTGCCAGATCCATCGCTTCCCGCAGACTCTGCCGGAAAGCGTTCACGTCCGGAATCACATGATCGCCGGTGACCACAGCCAGAAGAGCGTCCGGATCCTGCTGGCGAATATGCGCCATCGCCCACAAAAGCGCCGGCCATGTGCCGCGGCGGACCGGGTCGCTTAGAAAATGGCGGGCGGGGAGTTTCAACTGTTTTTGCATCGGCCGGATCCACTCCCGGGCGCTCAGTACGTAAACGTGGTCCGGCGGCACGAGCGGCGGCTGACGATTGGTCTGACGTCCGGCGCTCAGGCGGTCTAACGCCTGCTGCAGCAGCGTCCGGCCGGAACCGGTCATGTCCGAGAGAACTTTATTGAACGGGAAGAGTCGGCTGCTTTGACCGCCGGCCAGAATAAGTCCGTAGACACTCATGGGCAGGAAAGGTTACCGGATGGCCACAACGGGGTTCTTCGCCAGACCGGAGAGCGCCGCCAATGCCCAATCCACGTCGTCGGCCGTATTGAAGTAGCCCAGCGAGAAGCGGGTGGTCCCAAGGGGAAAGGTTCCGAGGGCCTGATGCGCGCCAGGCGCGCAATGAAGGCCCGCGCGAGTCATCAGGCCGGCACGCTCAAACAACCGGTGCGACAGCTCCATCGGAGCGTAGTCATCCAGACGGATCGAGATGACCGGGAGGCGTTTGGAGGATTCCCGGGGTCCATAAAGCGTCAGTTGACGAATGCGGGAAGCGCCTTCCGTAAACTGTTTGGTCAAAGCTTCTTCCTGCGCGCGAATGCGTTCAATGCCTTCTCTCAGGACGAACTCAAGTCCCGCCTTCCAACCGGCAATCCCCAGCGCGTTATGCGATCCCGGCTCGTAGCGGTCCGGCAGAAAATCCGGCTGCACTTCATGCTCTGACTGGCTGCCGGTGCCACCTTCGCGCAACGGCTCCAGATCAAGTCCTTCTCGAACATAAAGCCCCCCGGTTCCCAGCGGCCCGTAAAGCGCCTTGTGCCCCGGGAAAGCCAGGAGATCGATTTTCATCGCTTCGACATCGATCGGCAGCGCGCCAGCCGATTGGGCCGCGTCCACCAGAAAGGGAATTCCTTTTCGCCGGGCGATCGCACCCACCTCGGCGACCGGCTGGATCGTGCCGCTCACGTTGGACGCGTGGACCAGCGTAATTAATTTCGTATGGGAATCGATTGCTTTGGACATTTCAGCCGGATCGATGGCGCCGTCGCTGTTGGCCTTCACCTTGTTGATCTTGATTCCTTTACGGTTCTTGAGCGCATGTAGCGGGCGAAGAACGGAATTATGTTCCATGGCTGAAATGACCACGGAATCACCGGAATGCCAGTCAATCCCCTTGATCGCCAGATTCAGGGCATCCGTGGCATTGAGCGTGAAAACAATCTGATTCGTTTTCCGGATATTGAAGAGCTTGCCCAACAGCTTGCGCGTATCCTCCAGCAAGCGGCCGCAGAGGACGGCTCGCGGATAGGCTCCGCGCCCGGCGGAAGCACCCAGGTTGTTATGGAAATTGAGCAGGGCGGCCTGGACTGTATCCGGTTTTGGAAAACTGGTGGCCGCGTTATCGAAATAGATCTCTTTGGGTTCAGATGGCATGATCAATTACCCCGCCTCCTAGAACGGTCTCCCCCTCGTAGAAAACCGCTGCTTGACCCGGCGTAATCGCTGACTGAGGTTTCTCAAAAACCGCCAGAAACATCCCCTCCGAACCAGCGTCGAGTGTGGCAGGAGCTTCCTTATGCTTATATCTTATTTTAAGCTGAATCGGGCGCGGTAATCCAGGGATTTGACCGCTGCCCCACGAGACCTCCCGAATGATCAGGCGTGAAGCCATGACGTCTTCCTTTCTGCCGACCACCAGCGTATTGCTTCTCCGATCGATGCCCGTCACATAGAGAGGATGTCCGACCGCCACCCCCAGCCCTTCCCGCTGGCCGATCGTGTAGAAAGGAAGCCCCTTGTGCCGGCCCAAAAGCCGTCCGTCCTTATGCCGGATAGGTCCTGCCGGCCGCTGGCCCTCGGGGATTTCTCCAGCAAGGAATTCCCGGTAATCATTGTTCGGCACAAAGCAGATTTCCTGGCTGTCGGGTTTATCCGCGGTCTGCAGACCCAAGCGGTGCGCCAGTTCCCGGATCTGCGGCTTGGTGTAGTGACCGATCGGAAAAAGCAACCGGGACAACTGGGGCTGATGAAGCCGATAGAGGACGTAGGATTGGTCTTTGTCTGGATCGATCGCTTTTTTTAAAACGAAGCATTGGCCATTATTTTCGATACGGGCATAATGTCCCGTGGCCAGATAATCGGCTCCCAGCGTCTCCGCCTGCCGGAGCAGGCGATCAAATTTCACGTATTGGTTGCAGGCGATACAGGGGTTTGGCGTTTCACCAGCAAGGTAACTCTCCTTAAAATAAGAGATCACCGACTCCCGAAAATTATCGACGTAGTCAAAATAGTAATGAGGAATACCCAGCGTCTCTGCCACGGAACGCGCATCGGCCATATCCGAAGATCCGCAGCAACTGTCGAAAGAAGTGGACCCGGTCCCTTTCCGATCGTGCAGCTGGAGCGTGATGCCGAGCACGTCGTAGCCCTGCTCTTTTAAGAGCGCTGCTGCGACGGAACTGTCCACTCCTCCGGACATGGCAACGGCAACTTTCTGGGTCATAGCTCGTCATCCCCGGCGGTCTCTGGCCGGGGATCCATGAATAGCGCATTACAATGATGGATTCCCCGCCAGCAACCGCGGGGAATGACGAAACTGGACATTATGCCACAGTCCTTAGGACGTTTCCGGTTAGACAAAAACGATTTCCCGCTGTTCGGGAGTGTTCGATATCCCCTGCGCGGCAACCAGGTCCGCACAGCGATGCCCGCTCAGGCAGGCGCTCTCAATCGTGGCAGGCAGTCCGGTCCGCGTCCAGTCGCCCGCGATCAGAAAATGCGGCAATGGCGATTGAAACTCTGGCCTCAAACGCTCCGAGCCGACGGTCGGGGAAAGCGTGGCTTGACGCTCCTGGATGACCAGAGACCGCATCAAAACCGCTTCACGGGCTTCGGGGAAAAGCCGCCGCAACTCTTCCAGCGCCAACGTCAACAGTTTCCGCTCCGGCCATTCCTCAAAACAGTGTGCTCCGCTGATCACGAGCGATATATATCCCTCACCGGACGTCGTTTTGCGCAAAATGCGCGCCTTATTAAAAAACCACTGGATATGCGTATCCAGGAGCCCGGCAAAAAGACTGCGGCTGATCGGACGATCAAACCAGAGATGGATTGAAATAATCGGCGAGAAATGAAGGTTTTCAATCCGCTGGAAAACCGGTTCCCGTTTTTTAATTTTTTCCGGGATCAATTTTGAGAATGCGCCAGCGGAAACGGCCGCGATCACCCAGTCGGCCTGGAAACGCCGGCCGTCCCGCAAAAGAACCCCGGTCACGCCGCGATTCGAACAGACCAGTTGGGCCACAGGCGATTGGACCTTGACGTGCCCCCCATGCGCCTCGATAAAACGCTTCGATGAAGTCGCGTAAAGGTCACTTAACCCTACGCTGGAAAGTCCCAACCGTGAGGCTTTCCGCCGGTCAAAAAAAGCCTGCGATAAGACCGCGACAAAAGGGGCCGCTGAAGCGATGGAGGGCCCTTCATTAAGCGCCGCGATCGCCAGGAGGTCCCACAAATGGCGCCGCGCCCGCTCCGACTGCCGGGCGCGAATCAGCCACTCATCGACGGTAACATCATCCAGCCCCTGGGGATTTCGAACCCCGTCTTTCAAAGCCTTCCGAAGATAACGGAGGTTCCAGCGGTCCTTCCAGGAGAGCGTCGATAAACGCAACAACCCGCTGAGCAGATGCCACGGGGAGGGCAGCGGCCAGCAGGACAGGCGCGCATGACGCCCCCCGTCTCCGTAAAAATCGACCGACAAATTGGGCTGAAAGGTGAGCAGGTCCCGGGTGCCGATCCGCTCCAGAAACGCCAGCGTCTCCCGGTAGCAGCCCATAAACAGATGCTGTCCGTTATCGACCGCATCGCTCATTTTCGGGTCCGCAAACGAGTACGCCCGTCCGCCCAGGACCTGGCGTCCCTCCAGAACCGTAACGTGAAAACCGCGCTCAGCCAGCGAAGTCGCGGCGGAAAGCCCCGCAAAACCGCCCCCGATGATCAGGACGTTCTTTGTAATTGTTGTCATGATCGGCACCGCCACCAGGCTTGTAGGGCCAACCATAATTTTACCGGCGCGGGGACGCAAATGCGGGGACCAAAGACCTGAAATTGCCGCGCTTCTATGCGGTCTAGTATGTCTGCATAGACCGCGCGCATAATTTCCGCTGTTTTCAATATCGGCCACTCCTCCGCCCGGGGCAGTGCGGACGCTTCCTGATAAAAAGCGTGCGCCCGTTCCACTTCGAAGGCCATGAGACGTTGGAAATTACCCATACCGCCGTCCTGACCGTCATTCCCAGCGGTTACCCCGCCGTCATCCCCCGCGGACTCTGGCGGGGGATCTATAGATTCCCCCCCAGTGACCGGGGGGAATGACGTTGGTGTGGCTGCGAGGGATGACGATTTGTTGGCCTGCTGCAAAATCCATCCCTCGTCCACGCCAAACCGTTTCAAGTCTTCCTGGGGAAGGTAAATTCTATTGCGCTGAGCATCCGCACTTACATCGCGGAGGATGTTGGTCAGCTGGAAGGCCATCCCCAGTTTCACCGCGTACGATTTCAAATGCGGCGAACGGGTCCCGAAAATCTCCATACACAAAAGCCCGACTTCGCTCGCCACGTGGTAGCAGTAGGTTGACAGGCTCTCAAAAGTAGGATAGCGGTCCGTGGTCAGGTCCATGGAAACACCCTGAAGAATCCCGTCAAAATAGACTTTGCTTAAATGGAATCGCTGGATCGCCTGAGCCAGGGCTTTCGTCAACGGCCAGCTTGGTTTTCCTTCGTAGGTCCGCGCCAGCTCTTCTTTCCAACGGGCGAGTGTCGTTGCTTTATCTTCCTGGCCCGGGCTGGCCTGCTTGCCGGCAGGCAGGTCTACCACGTCATCCACTTCCCGGCAAAAAGCGTAAACCGCGGTGATGGCCTGGCGCTGATCCTTTGGCAGAGAGAAAAACGAGATCGAGAAATTGCTGCGACTTCGGCGGGTCACCGAGCGGACGTAGGCGTCGTTCTCGTTCAGAGCCATGGTCATGGCCGCAACACCCGGAGGGCGATTCCGAACCAATCCGCCCGGGTCACCACCGGCCGGTGAGTGAACACATCGTACCGGACCGCTTCGATCTTATCGAGAATGCGCACGCCTCCATTCCAGGTGAAACGCAGCTCGTAGCGCAGCCGCCCGAAGACGCGCTCTGGCAGCGTGCGCCCCACGCTAAAGAGTTGCCGGGTTCGCGCGACTTCCATCTGGAGGAGGTCCTCAAAAGCCTTATTGACCACCCGCTGGCGAAGGTGATCTTCGGAATAACCGAAACGTGCCATATCTTTCTGAGGCAGGTAAATGCGGTCTTTTTCAAGGTCCACCGCCACGTCCTGCCAGTGATTGGCCAGCTGCAGTCCGGTGCAGATGGCGTCGGACAACCGGTAAAGCTCCTCGTCACGATAACCGAAAAGCGTCAGGATCAGCCGGCCGACCGGGTGGGCGGAGTAACGGCAGTAGGCCAGAAGATCGTCGTAGGTCTGGTAGCGGCGCACCGTCACATCCATCTGGAAGGCGTGCAGTAAATCCCTCAACCATTCGACCGGCAGGCGGTGCTGCTCCAGCGTTCGCCGCAGCGCGATGAAGATGGGGTGACGGGCTTCGCCTCTGACGCAATCGTCAAGAAGGGCCTCCCAGCTCCGGAGCCACGCCAGCCGCTCCGTCTCATCGCCGGTTCGGCGGTTTTCATCCGAGAAATCATCGGAGGTCCGCATGAACGCGTAGAGGGCGTGCACAGCGGGTTGAAGCCGGCCTGGAATCAGGACGGATCCGACAGGAAAATTTTCGTAGTGGCCCCGGGTCAGCCGCTTGCAGTAGGAAAAGGCTTCCGCCTCGCTCCAGGACCGGCCGAAGGGCTCGGCGACCGACGGAGGAAGCAACAAGCCGAGCTTTTCCTGTGAACTCCCTCGCCCGACCGAAGTGCCGGGAGAGGGCGGGGGTGAGGGCACAGCCGCTGACGTGCCCTCATCCCAACCTTCTCCCATCCTTCGGACGGGAGAAGGGGTCTCCTGAAGCTTTCTCAATTCCTCTCTGCTAGACAAAGAGTTTCTCCAAATCCGCGATCTCAAAACCGACCAGGCTACTGATAATCAGGTCAGCGTCTGTCAGCTGATCCGCCCGGTAGGACGTTGTGACCGCCGCGCTTTTCATCCCCGCGGTTCTGGCCGCGGCTAAGCCGTGTCGGGAGTCCTCAATCACCACGCACTCCTCGGGTTTGATCTCAGGCGAATCTACCAAACGCCGCTCGTTCAGCAGTTTCAAAGCAGTCAGAAAGGATTCCGGATGCGGCTTGCCCTGCTGGACATCGTCGGAGCTGACAATGGCCGTAAAAAGCCCGCGGATCTTTCCTTTTCTGAGAACATATTCGACCTCCAGCCGCCGCGCACCCGAGGCCAGCGCCAGAGCAAATCGGGTCGACAGCTTTCGGATCAAGGCTTCGGCGCCGGGATAGATAACCAGATGCTCCTTCATCGCCTCGTCGAAATAGCGCGCTTTGCGATCCACCAGGTCCTGGAGCGTTTTTTCGTCGAGAGCCGGCCGGCCGTTGGCTTGGAAAATCATGCGGAAACATCCCCGGTCGTCAAAAGCCAGGTAACGGTCGTAATATTCCTGATCCGTTAAAAGAATGCCCAGCTCATGAACCACCCGCTGAAAAGCTTTCAGGTGCAGCGGTTCGCTGTCGCAAATCACGCCATCCATATCAAATATAACAGCTCTTAACATAGGTTAGGGGTTCCTTAAAAAACTATTCCATGAGGGACCGTAAGCGGTCCGGAAAGTTGGTGGTGATGGCGTCGACACCGCAGGAGATCAGGCGTTTCATCTCGTTTTTGGTGTTGGCGGTCCAGGTGGACACCGCCAGATCCGCTTTGTGCGCCGCCTGCACGCCCCGGGTCGTGATGCACGTTTTGCGCGGGAAGAGTGCTTGCGCACCGATCATTTTGGCCTGATCGACCCGCGATTCGTCGCCTTCTTCGGAATAAAGCAGTCCGATCGGCACGGTCCGGTGGGCAACGCGGACTTCCTGAAGCGCCACCGCGTCGAAAGAAATAATAACGACCCGTTCCACAAAATCGTCTTTCTGCAACCGGTTCACCACCGCATCCGCCAGCGCGCCGCCGAGCCCCCTGACGGTTTTCAGTTCAATAATAAACCCCAGCGCGTGCCGGCTGGTGGTCCGCCGGCCTTTGAACCGCTGGATGACTTGCGACAAGGAGGGAACATATTCCCCGGCGTATTCCGGGCTGTACCACATTCCGGCATCCAAACTGCTTATTTTTTCCCAGGACAGGTCGCGAACGATGCCTTCGCCGTTGGTCGTGCGGTCCACCGACGTGTCATGCAGAACAACCACTTCACCGTCTCTCGAGAGTTGAACATCCAGCTCGATCAGGTCCGCGCCGCGACGCACCGCCTCTTCGAAAGAAGCGAGTGTGTTTTCAGGCGCGTAGCCCATGGCGCCGCGGTGTCCGACGATCAGGCAAGGAGCTTGACGAGGCCAGAGAGTCATCATAAAAGAAAAAAGTAGCGGGGGCCGGACTTGAACCGGCGACCTACAGCTTATGAAGCTGCCGCTCTAACCAGCTGAGCTACCCCGCCGAAATGGATTCGACTCGCTACGAGCGGTGGTAATCGCCCTGAGCGCAGTCGAAGGGCTACCCCGCCTAAATTGGTTTAGAAACAGGAGGGATTATATCAATTCAATTACTATGGACATAGTTGCGCGGACAGTACGCGAAATCTTTTTCCGCCCATCCGCGTTAAGCCCTTCCCTCGTTAACTTAGGGGTCCCGGCTGGCCTGCCGCACCAGAAAGGCGTCACATTTTTCCGAGACCTTTGCGAATATGAGAAGTATTTCTTGAACAATTCCGGCGAGAGCTTCGTTGCTTCCGGGCTCAAATAGGCAGACTTGGTTTTTAGGAAAAGTGCATGGTCTTGTAGGCCGCGGCGCGGCGATAATACATCTGGTTCAAAACCGGCACCTGCTTATCAAGGTAGTCGTAGACCACCACGCTGGTTTTCCCATCGTGCTTGCGCAATATCCGGCCGACATACTGGATGAGCTTGCCGCGAAAAGCGATGGGAAAAGCCAGAAATAGCGTGTCGACCTGGGGACAGTCGAATCCTTCGCCCAGGTATTGGCCGGTGGCGATGATCAGAAGCTCATTCTCCGGCGGCTGCTCTTTGATCTGGTTCAAGATTACGGTGCGCTGCTTCTTCCCAACCGCACCGCTCAAAAGATAAGGGGATTTCCCCTTCAGTCTCAAACCGTCTGCCAGTTGGCGGCAGTGTTCCTTCCGGTGACTTAAGACAAGGCATTTGCGTCCTTGTGAGAGGGCCAGGGCAACGTCCTGTTCGATCAGTTCGTTTCGTTCCTTATCCCCCGCCATGGCTTTGAAGACGTCTTGGATTGACGTTTCGGGGGCAAGCGGCGGCATCGCGGTCTCGCGGAGGATGAGTTGGCGCGGGATGCCATTATCTTCCATCGCCATCCGGTAGCGGATCGGACCGCATTGCATCGGCATGATGTCATGGAGACCGTCGCTGCGATGCGGAGTAGCCGTTAATCCCAGAATATAGCGGGCGCACACCCGCTTCAGGCTGGCTTCAAAGGTCACGGCGGGGATATGGTGGCATTCGTCGATCACCACAAAGCCGTATTGGGAAAAGAAAGCTTGCAGTTCAGCCGGCTGCTTACCATCCAGGCTTTGCAACATGCCCAAATCGAGGACGCCTGTCTGGCGGTCCCGGCCACCACCGACCTGTCCGATATCGGATGACTTGAGCTTAAGGAATGTCATAAGCTGACGGCGCCATTGCTCCAGAATCGGTTTCCGGTGCGAAAGGACAATGCATGGGACGTTGCGCCGCGCAATGGCATAGCAGCCCATCACGGTTTTGCCCGCCCCCGGCGGAGCTACCAGGACGCCGATGTCGTGCGATAGCATCGTTTGCATCGCGTGTTCCTGGCCATCGCTTAGCCGGCCGTAGAACTCAAACGAAAGCTTTGCGGGGACTGGCCGCAAGTCCTCAATGATAGGCACGGTCCCCACCTCTTTGAACAGGCTTTCCACCTCTTCCTGCGTTCCACGCGGCAGGTGGAGATGGCTCATGTCCTCCTCGTAACACCGAATGAGCGGAGGAATGCCGTAAGTTGAAAAGCGCTTTCGTTGTTTTTCAAAGAAAATCGGGTTCCAGAGAGAGGCCAGATGCTTGAGCCGGGACAGAAGCCAGGGCGGTATGCCTGATTTCTCGATACTGAACATGGCCCCGACCGCGCAACGCACCTGATCCGGCGCAGGCAGCCGCTGTCGGGCCGAAGGCAAAGAAACGGTGAGCGCTGTTTCCAAACCCACGGAAATGAGCGGTACCTTAAGTAAAATTCCCTTCAATTCTGCCGACGATATCCGCTTCACCTGACTCAAAAACAACCATTGGTCCGGCCAGGATTTCAGTTCCTGGCTCGCCGGGTCAATAAACTCTGAATGGCCCAGTGCGCGACATTTCTTTTGGAGCGGGAGGGCGATCAGATTGCCGAATCCTCCCCTCGGAGTAAAATCCTGGCTTGGGAAAAACCGGTCGTAGCTGGCCAGGTCCATCTTGGCACGTACTTCCATGACCTGCCGCAAAAGGCGCATGCCAAGCTGGCGGGCCGTTTCCGCTTTCACGGGCCCGCTGAAGAAAATCCAGACATGGCCGCCGTCTCCCGACCGGGAGCGTTCCAGATAAGCGGGTACGCCGTACCGCCCGCAGACGTCCAAGTAAGCCAGCGCATCTAGCCGCCAGCCCTGGCCGTCGAAATCGCAGGCCAGAAAGCAACAACGGTTATCTTTGAGCAGGGGATAGACACCGATGGTCTTCGTGCCGGAGAGATGGTCCAAGAGAACCTGATCAGTTAAAGGAAGATACTTCCTCGGTTCTTTATTCTTAATGGAATCCCACTTGTTCTCGCAAGCCGGGGAATAACCCCTTTTGCCGGAGTATTCACTTTCCCATCGTTCCGCATAGACATCCTCGCGACCCTTGAAAAGGTCTCGGAACAATTTGACCTTATAATCGGCTGGCGAATTGTTTGCAACGGAGGGGACGGCACTCTCGACGTGGTCGAATTCGGGCGAGGAAATGAAGAGTTGCTGCGGAGGTTGCGGTGCGATTAGTGTCAGAGGAACGGGTTCTTTTAGCTTCTTCTTAAGCTCCTCGTTCTCACGACGAAGCCGCTCTAATTCTCGCTGAAGTTCTTCCGAAGTAGAATCCACCTTCGCATTCCTTTTTCTAGCGGTGGCGATGGCCATCGGCAAGTCGGTCGCCAGACGTCCGGTGACCATATCGATGGTCGGTCAGGTCATCAAGGTTTCGGCTATTGCTTCTGATTTTATCAAAAGGACATCGACAAAAGACCCTTTTTATGTATACTTGTTATGCGGTTGGTCACCTATTGAGTTACCAACAGCATAATGGATATGAAAACTCTTGGGCCAACCTCCTCTCTTCTACTTTCCCGACTGAACGAAATGGGGCGCCCCATTTTTACCCTTTTGGAAGCCCAGCATATCCTTCGGGCCAGTTATGGAAACACAAAAAAGCTCCTCCACGACCTGGTTCGGCTGAACTGGCTCCGGCGTCTAGGGCGCGGGAGATACCTCATTGTTCCCCTAGGCGTTT
The DNA here is from genome assembly GCA_041660185.1 of Elusimicrobiota bacterium. NCBI lineage: Bacteria > Pseudomonadati > Elusimicrobiota > Elusimicrobiota bacterium. Next base: position 72,454 of record JBAZWU010000002.1, read on the forward strand.
CGGATCGGAATGAATACACCGCAGATGAGCTTCTTATCGCCTCCCACCTGGTTTCCCCCTACTACATCTCCTGGTGGACGGCCTTGCATCACTATGGTTACACGGAACAGGTTTCACGGAAGGTCTATATCGCCGTCCAAGCGCAAAATCGCCCACTGACGCTATCCGGCGTGACGTATCAGTTCATTACGTTGAAAAAAAGCAAATTCTTCGGCTTTGAAGAGGTCTGGGTGCAGGACCAGAAAGTGAAGATGGCCAGCCGCGAGAAAATGGTCATCGACTGTCTGGATCGTCCAGACCTGTGCGGGGGGATTGTAGAGGCGGCCAAGGGGCTCTGGAATGGCCGGACTGAACTCGACCTGTCCCTGCTTGTTCGTTACGCCGTCATGATGAAAGCGAAAACGGTATGCAAGCGCTTAGGCTATCTACTTGAGTTCTTCGAACTCGGCGGAAAGCCGGACCTTCTGCGGCTTCAGAACATCATGCTCCCGGGATGGTCGATCCTGGATCCAAATCTCCCCAAAACAGAGAGATACATGAGCCGATGGAGACTGCAACTGAACGTTCGTGATGAAGATTTACGCTCTTGGAAAGGAACCTAATGATTCCCATCAACCATATTCATCAACAAGCGGCCCGTGATGGCGTTAAAGAACGCGCTGTCGAAAAAGATTATGCACTGACCTGGTTCCTTCTGGCTCTGGGCGAGCTTTCTGAACCGCTCAAAGGCCTCCGATTCAAAGGAGGCACCTGTATCCGCAAAATGTATTTCCCGCATTGGAGATACTCCGAGGACATTGATTTCACGCTGACCGACCCGGCCTTGCTTCAAAGTTGTGCCGCTTGGATCAGCCAAATAGCGAAGAAGGCCGGACAATTATCAGGAATGGCGTACACCCCTCAGACCCCCGAATCCCAGCCTGAAACGGGACAACTCGAAAACCAAGTGATTTATGTGGATTATGTCGGCCCGCTGCAACGGACCGGGTCCCCGCGCAAGTTCAAAGTGGACATAACAGCAAGCGAACGTTTGATCGATCCGCCCACGCAAAGGAAAGTGAGTGGACTCTTTGCGGATCAGAAGGATCACCACGGCAAGCTTAACATCTACTCCTTGGAGGAGATTTGCTCCGAAAAGATGCGGTCACTGATACAGCGTCGTGAACCGCGAGACCTTTACGATATTTGGCGCCTGATGAGTGAAGTTCCGGAGCTGGATCGGTCAAAAGTGACCGATATGTTTATGGAAAAATGTCGTTTCAAGAAGATCCCGCTACCGACTTTACGGAACTTGCTCGGCAGTCATAACATCCCAACACTCGAGAAACTATGGAGCGTCCGGCTCGGCGAGCAACTAGCAGACCTCCCGCATTTTGAAGAGGTTATCCGCGAAACGCGCCGCCGGCTGCGTGCTTGCGAGAGTTAGATGGATCTACTCAAACGGGGAGGGAATGTGTGAAAATTTCCTGCTTTTCCCGCTGATTTTCCTTCCGAAGCGAATCGATAATGAATCCGTCCACCCTTTTCCAAATATAGCTTACGAACTTTACGGGCTTTGGCCGTCCGCGACCGTCCCTGTAATTGAGGTCATAAGTTTTAAGCTGCCGGTACAAAAGGGGGATCGATTCCGAAAGCAGGTCTTCCCCATAACGCCTCACAAGATCGGGCCAGCCGCGCTTATGTAATCGAAAAACGATGAATTCTAAATGCCGGAGGATAATCTCATTGGCGCATTTCCGGGAGCCCCGTTTAGCCTTGGCTATTAGACACCGCTCTTCCAAGAGCGATAGCGTCGGATACCGGCGAAAAACCGTTCCATTGCCGTGCCGCATCGGTCGATTCTATCACTGGCCACTAGGCCACGATGAGTGCTTTGGGAGGCGCAAAGTACCTTTTTCAGGTACTTATTGCGACCGAAGATTTGGCCAAAAAATCGTGGTACACTTTTTGGGACACTTTGTATCAGAATCGGAGGGTACGGATCGGGAAGGTCGGGACAGCGTCTCCGTCGGATACGGCACTTTTCGGCAAGGTCCGGAACCCCCTCAAAACAGCTTATGAAGTCCGCCACGCAACCGGCAGATCCGCCGGACGTCTGGCGGACTAAATCGACGGGGCTGCACCATAAAACTCGGCAGGAGGACGGTGCTGAGCTATCCCGCCGAAATGGATTCGACTCGCTACGCTCGCTCATCATTGCCCTGATCGGAGTCGAAGGGCCTCCGAAATTGACTTAGAGGACGTTTCACGACGGAGATATCGGCCCGCCCCTCATTAACATTTTGTTTCCTTGATGGCAGCCCCATGTCCCTTTATGTCTATAGTGCTATGAAAAACCTGGACACGTTCGAGAAGACTACCATAATGATAAAGAGAATCTTGACGCTGGGAGCACTAATCGGATTGACGATGGGACAAAACCCGTGCTCCTGGGCCGCCGGAGCCCCAGCGGGGGGAACGGATCCCTTTCAATTTTTCGAGGAAGAGTCCAAAGTCGTTACGGCTTCCAAGAAGGAAGAAAAACTACAGGATACCCCCGGCGTCGTCGCGGTCATTACCGCGGAGGACATCCGCCGCTTTGGAGCAAGGAATTTGCGGGATGTGCTCGATCGGGCTCCCAGTCTTTATACCCTGAACGGAACACTTTATCCATCCAACGTTGTTTCCATCCGAGGAGACACACAAACGCAGGCGGATAGCCATGTTCTTTGGCTCGTGGACGGTCGCCCGATGCGGGAGGTGGCCTTCGGTGGAGTCAACTTCCCCCTCTTGACCTCCTATCCGGTGGATCTTGTGGACCATCTTGAGATTGTCCGGGGTCCGGGTTCTGTTCTTTACGGTTCGAATGCTTATACGGGGATCATCAACATCATCACCAAGAAAGTCCCAGAGCGCGAGGCGACCGTCAGGGGCGGCGGTGGCTCTTACAACACAACCTATGGAGCGTTTTCAGGCGGAGTCCCTTTGAATGATCAAGGCAGCGTGACAGGCGCCGGCCGCTATTTCCGGTCCGCCGGCTGGCGTTATTCCGCCACAGACGAAGGCCGGATTAATAGTTCCATGCGCGTGAAGGAAGAGGACACCAGTTTTGCCTTGGCCTCCCGCTACCGCGACTGGACCCTGACCGGCTTTTATGCCGAAGCGCATCACCTCGATCTCGGAACCCTGCCGCGCTGGCCGGACGATCCAACCAACACCCTTAAAGGCATGTTCGATGTGGGTTATAAGCACGCCCTGGCCGAAAACTGGAACACGGCAGTCAATACCACATACAACTTTTCTCGCTTGGGCGTGACCGATCCCGGAGAAATCGACACCAATCGGGATGGAACGAGCTTTCTAACCGAAGCAACGATTCAAGGTACCCCCCTGAGAGATCTGAACATCACCCTGGGAGGCACCGGCGACTACCACGAAATCGTTTTCGATCCGGAGGGCCTGCATCCTCACGAAACTTGGTGGAGTTTCTATTCGCAAGCCGATTATCGTCTGATCCCGTCAGTGAAATTATTGGGTGGCGCGCAGTACAACAAGCCCGAAGGCGTTTCGGCCAATATCTCCCCTCGCGGCGGCGCCATCGTAACCTTCGATCCCAATTGGGGCGCAAAGCTTCTTTACGGAGAAGCGTTCCGGGCGCCTTACCCGGCGGAGACCCAGATGCGGTCTACCGCGCTTTACGGGAATCCGGATTTAAAACCGGAAACCATCCAAACGTACGACGCGCAGGTGTTCTATCAATCCAAACCGGTTCGCGGCAGCCTGACCTTTTTCCACAGCCGCCAGCGGGATCGCATCATCCGAGTCGTCGTCGGCGGAGTTCCGACGTTTGCAAACGTCGACAATCTGACGTCCGATGGAATCGAACTGGAAGGCGTGGTTAATGCGACATCCCGTTTATTCTTCACCGGGTCCTATCTCTACCAAATCAACAAAAACCAAAACGCCGTTCACGATGCGACGTTCATGCCAACCCACATGCTCAAAACGGGCGTTTCCTACGCAGGGGATTCGGGCGTCACGATGGGACTCTTTAACACGTACATCGGCGAACGGGGAGACGTGAATGCAGTCAACTCAACCGCTCGGGAAGTCAATCCACCCGCTCAAGCCTATCACTGGTTGACACTCCATGCCATCTTCGACTTGCAGAAGTTTTTGAAGCAAAGCCTTTTCTCAGGGATGGAGTTCCGAGTCTACGCGATCAACCTGCTCAACGAACAGGTTTATGATCCAGAGTTTAACCGTAGACAAATTAATACCGTCCCGGCCCGTGAAGGCCGGTCAGCCTATGGCGAGATCAGTGTGAAATTCGGTGGAAGAAACTTTTGACGTTGAAAGTCGCGGCCGAGAGGCTGGCGTGAGGATATCCGATAGGCTCCAGAGCTTTTTTGGCTTTATCCTCTTGATCCTCGGTTTGGTTTTCCCTCTCGCAATAGGGGCGGAAGACATTGTCGTCGTCTTGAGTTCCGATTCGCCGCCGTATCAAGAAGCTCTGGCAGGGGTCAAGGAAGCCCTGGCCCGGCCCTTGCGGGTCGTAAATTTAGCACAATCGGAAAACGTCCCTCCGACGCGCCTCATTCTGGCCATTGGCGGGAAAGCCGCTCTACACAGCTACCCACGGAAAAGCGCGATCGTTTACTGCCTCGTCCCAAACGTCATGCTGAGACCGGATCAATACAGCGGTCCCTTGGTCAGGGTCTCTCTGTCCCCAGCACCGGCCGTGATGCTTCGAAATTTAAAGGAAATTCAACCGACGCTAAAGCGCCTGGGGATTCTGTGGACCTCGGATGCCTACGTTGGCTATACCGCCCAACTCAAGGCGGAATCCCCCAACTTCGGTGTGGAGGTGATTGCCGAGCGCTTAAAGACCCCTGAAAATCTGTTGGACGGAATCAGGGCCATCAAGGACCGCGTGGACGCACTCTGGTTGCCTCCGGACCCTTTTCTGATCACCGCACACAACTTTGCGGCGTTCAAACAATTCTCTCTTTCCAATCACATCCCGCTTTATGTCCCCATGGACAACCTGGCGGACCAAGGGGCAGTGGCGGCGGTTTCCAGCAGTTTTCACAACATGGGTCAGAAAGCAGGAGAAGTCGCCGAAAAAATACTCTCTGGAAATCCAGTAACGGAGAGCTCCGTCTACGTTGAAAAAGTCACGCTGACGATTAACGCGTCTTTCGCCGCCCAAAGCGGGCTGGAACTTCCCCCCGCTGTTCTGAAAAAGGCAGACAGGGTGATCCCTTGACCCGTTCGACTGCGCTCAGGGTCATCGTGAGTGGAGCGTTCGTTTTAGCGAACGCGGAATCGAACCGATGAAACTGCAACCCAAAATGCTGCTGGTCTTTTGTTCACTGACCCTCCTGGTGGGAGCTCCCTCCTTATGGACGGTCCGAACAACGGTTCATCAGATCCTCCTTGATGACGTCAAAAATCGGGGTCTTTCTGCTGCCTCAGATTTGACCCGTGATTCTTGGCGCGGGTATAAAGCGCACAGCGAACATCTCTTCCTGCCGCCTTTGCAATCCGCCCAAGAACGCGCGGCCGCATCTTACGCGGCAGCACTTGGTCTATCGGGAGAAGTACTCGCCCACACCAATGTGGCTGAAAAGGGAAAGGTGTACAACGATGTCGTCACCTTGGAAGCGCTGCGGGCTGGCTCCACCCTCACGCGCATTTCCCATACGCAAGAGGGCGCCCTCTTGCTGATCTTAGCCCCTGTATGGTCTGTCGAGAAAAACAACGTTGAGGAAGAATTCCTATTTGGGGGTGGAAACGAAACGCTCGGCAAGACGCGTTTGGGAACCGTGCGCCTGGCGATTCCGCTGAAGAAGGTCCTGGAAACAGAATACCGGCTTTTCCGAAAAATCACAGTCATTGTCGTGACGGCCGGCGGGGCCAGTTTGTTGTTGATCCTGATCTTTATGCGTCGCTTACTTTTGCCAATCAAATCTCTGTCCGAAGGGACCTCGCGTATCAGCCACGGGGAATACGGGATCAATGTTCCGGTCTTTTCTAGGGACGAATTGGGCCAACTCGCCAACGATTTTAACCAAATGAGCAAGGCGCTGGCGGAGACAACCATCTCCAAGGACTATCTGGGAAATATTCTTTCCCATATGATCGACCCTCTGATCGTGCTGTCCATGGATGGCATCATTCAAACCGCCAACCAGGCCGTTTTGGACCTGCTTGGGTATGCCAAACAAGAGCTTGAAGGCCAACCTGCCCACACCCTGTTCTCGGCCAAGGACCACTTATCCAGCCATGGCAAGCAGGGAACCGTGATTACGGACAGCTCGGTTCGCAACCTGGAAGCAGAATTCATAACAAGATCAGGGGCCAGGGTCCCGGTCCTTTTTTCGAGCTCTGTGTTAAAAAATAATGAAGGCGTTCCCAGCGGCATCGTTGTCGTGGCCAAGGACATAACGGAGCGCAAGCACATGGAAAGCATTATCCGGCAAGCAGACAAGATGTCAGCGGTGGGTCAACTGGCCGCGGGGGTCGCCCACGAGATTAATAATCCCCTCGGAATCATTCTGGGGTTCGCCCAGGCGATGGTCAGACGCCTGCGGGTCAATGACCCGCTAGAGATGCCTCTGAAATCGATCGAAAAAGAAGCGATCCGCTGCAAAAACCTGGTTAAGGACCTTCTCACCTTTTCGCGGACCTCCAAAGCGGAGCGGGAGCCTATCGATATCAATCGGGCGATTGAAGAAGCTCTTCCCTTAATAATAGCGCAGGCGCGTCTGACGCATATCGAAGTCAAACAGGATCTTGCGCCAAACCTGCCGCACCTTTTGGGCAATTTAAACCAGATCCAACAGATTATTGTGAATCTGTCGAACAACGCCTTCGATGCCATGGGCGACCGAGGGGGAAACTTGACTGTAAAGACGGAAATCATCAAGGCAGATCCATATCAATGGATCTGCCTACGAGTTACGGATACCGGCGTAGGCATTCCATCAGAAATCCTGTCACGGGTGTTCGAGCCTTTTTTCACAACCAAACCGGTGGGTAAGGGAACAGGTTTAGGACTCAGCCTTATCCATGAGATTGTCAAAAAGCATTCGGGGACCATTGACGTTGAAAGTCGGCCGGGTTGCACAGAATTTTGTATTAAATTTCCAGTCCACTAGACCCCCTTGTAACAACGCAGAAACACCATTGACGAGGAGACCTAAAAGTACTCCAATATAAGGGAGGGCAAGACGATGGCTTCCATAAACCCGAGAGGGAGGAAGTCATCCTCGTGGAAGTCTCCACTAACGGCGAACGGGTTCACTAACGAATCGGCCCGAGACTCCCCCTCACCGGGTAAGCGATTACCTGAATCACCGCTCCAAACTGATGGGGCGGTGATTTTTTGTGATATGTCTCTTGGAAAACTTATGCGGTTGGGGGAAGAGTCATTTCCTTCATCTGGCAGGGACTTTTCTGCAGCAGAGCCGCGATTTCTCCTCGGATATCACAGCTGCCCTTTTCGATGATTCGTTCGACCTGCTTCTGGAGTTGCTGAGTTTCCTCGGGACTCAGATGACAGGAGGTGATCACCACCACCCGCACCTGACACAAGGCTGGATCCTGAGCCATCGCTTCCAGAACACCAAAACCGCTTAACTCAGGCAGCATGAGATCCAATAACACGAGGTCCGGTTTCTGGGCCCTCATTTTTGTCAACGCCTCCCGACCGTCAGAAGCCGTTTCCACCCAAAAACCTTCCTGCTTTAAACCCAGCTCCAGCAACTGCACGATAGAGGGGTCGTCATCCACCAGGAGAATGTGCTTGCCGGAAACGTCGGGTTGGGTTCCTTTTAATTGATGGACCACGGCCTGCCAGCTGAGCGGGGTTTCCGTGATCGGTTTGTCAAAAAGCTTCAATATGTTTTGAATGAGCCCAGTCAGCTGTTTGGCCTGGACCTGAATCTCCTTAAAACCTTCGACGCGGGAGGGCAGGCCCGCCGTTGAAGCCTGTTCCATCATGGACGTGCTGGTTCGAAGAATTTTGTTGACCGGATCCGTCAAAGACTGGCTCAAGGCGATCAGGAAGTCGGATTTGATCCGGCTGATTTCCTGCGCATGCTGAAGTTGAACGGTCAACCGGTGCCGCTCCAAGGCTCTTTGAAAAACGGTATTCAGATGTTCCAGGACGAACGGTTTGGCGAGGTAATCGTACGCGCCCGCTTTCATGCAGGTTACGCTGGTTTCCAGGGACGGATACCCGGTTATCACGATGACCTCGGTGTCCGACGAAATTTCCTTAATTTTCCGGACCACGTCCACCCCGCTTATCCCCGGCATCATGATATCCGTCAGGACCAGATCAAAATGCTGCTGCCGGACCTTTTCAATCCCGGCCTCCCCGCTCGAAACAGTTGTGACCTGGTAATCGGGCAACCCGAACTGAAGCATATCGCGCAAGCCCTGCTCATCTTCGATGATGAGCAGGCTGGGCCTACGAGAGGATTCCATGGTTAGGCCGCGGAAGGAAGAACGACTTCTTTCAATTGAAAGGACCCTTCTTGCAGGAATGCGATGACTTCTTCGGTGACGTTGGCAGTCCCTTTTTGAATAATTCGTTCCACGCGCTCCTCGAGTTGATGGGTTTCACGAGGGGAAAGATGTCTCGCGGTAACGACGACCACTCGGACATTCTGCAGAACCGGGTTCTGAGCCATTGCCTTTAGGGTATCAAAACCGCTCATTTCAGGCAGCATAAGATCCAACAACATGAGATCGGGTTTCTGAAGCGCCATTTTCTCTAACGCCTCACGACCGTTGGAAGCGGTCTCAATGGTAAGGCCCTCACGGGCCAACCCGTAACAGAGCAGTTGCAAGATGGCCGGGTCATCATCGACCAGCAAAATATGCTTGATCAAAGGGTCTGGGGTAGCCCCCTTCAACTGCTGAATCAGCGCCTGCCAGTCCAGGGCCGAGTCCGTCAGAGGTTTGTCCGTTAATTTGAATATGTTTTGAACCAGAAAATCCAGATGCTGGGCGCGGGTACGAATTTCTTTCAGATTTTCCTCATTTGGCAACACGCCTCCATCCAACATGGCCGCGCTGGACTGCAAGATCCGACCGATCGGATCGTTCAGAGCCTGGCTCATGGTAAACAGAAACTCCGATTTGATTCGATTCATCTCCTGGGAATGTTTCAACTGAAGAGCCATCCGTCGCTTTTCCAGCGCCTTTTGAAGGACAAGATACAGTTGCTCCATGATAAACGGCTTGGCAATATAATCGTAGGCACCTCCCTTGATGCTGGCGACACTGGTTTCCAGGGATGGATAGCCCGTCATGACGATAATCTCGGTCTCGGGGGAGACTTCTTTCAGTTTCTGAATGACCTCCACCCCGTTCATCCCCTGCATCATAATATCTGTCAGGGCCAGATCAAAGCGGCGACGTTTGGCTTTTTCAATACCCTCTTCCCCGCTGCTGGCGGATTCGAGCTGGTATTTAGAAAGCCCGAATGTCAGCATGTCGTGCAAGCCGGGCTCGTCTTCGATGATGAGCAGGCTGGGAGGCGTATGAAGTTCCATGATAAGCATTCTTATCCTATAGCCAGCCTTCGGAGCAAGGAAATTAAAAGAAAATTTAATGCAAAAAGAATGAGGCTACGGTTGGAAGGAACGGCCGACTTGAACGCGTCGAATGATTTCAGGTGCGATCTCACGAAGTGGCAACACTTTTTCAGCCAGACCCGCATGGACCACAAACCCGGGCATCCCCCAGACCACACTGGTGGCTTCATCCTGCGCGATAATCTGGCCGCCAAAAGAAGCGATCGTCTCACAACCCCGCAGCCCGTCCTGGCCCATCCCCGTCAGGATGACCGCCAAAGTTTGCCCAACATACGTTTCTGCCACGGACTTAAACAACACGTCAACGGATGGACGGCACCAGTTCTCGGGTGGATTCTGATTTGTTTGAACCGTCACCAGGTCGTCTGAGTGACGCTCCAGAACCATATGATAATCTCCTGGCGCAACCCAGATGGACCCCGGAAAAATCCGGTCGCCGGAGACAGCCTCAATAACCCGCAAGTGGGACTGAGAGGAAAGACGTTCTGCTAATAGCCGCGTAAAGAGCGGCGGCATATGCTGGACCACGACCACGGGAACCGGAAAATTGGGCGGCAGAACCGGCAATACCTCGGCCAACGCATTGGGGCCGCCGGTGGACACACCGATGGCTACGACATCCACCCGTCCTGATGACCGACGGTCCTGTTGCGCTGGCAACAACGCCGAAGGGGAACGGACCTGCGGCACACTGGGGACAATGTCGGATGGGCGGTCCTTCAGACAAAGGGCTTTGATTTTGGCAGTCAGATCCCTCCAGAATAGTTTGGGGTCCTGGGCATCCCCGGAGAGGAGATTCGGCTTGGTCACATAGTCGCTAGCCCCCATCGATAGCGCGTCCAGCGTAGCCACAGCGCCTCGCCGGGTTTGGGTGCTGAACATGATGATGGGTAGCCTGGGATACGTTTTACGGATTTCGGCCAGGGTCTGCAGCCCGTCCATCTCAGGCATTTCCATATCCAACAGAATTAGATCAGGATTCACTTCAGGAATTCGGGCGAGTGCGATGCGACCATTGGAGGCGGTGCCGACAACAACCAGGTCTGGATCAGCAGACAACGCGTTGTTGGCCAAACGACGAACAACCACCGCATCATCAACAACTAAAATTCGAACTTTCTGGTTCATTCACTCGCCCCTGTGTTAGAAGCTTATAATCGAAATCCCTGGTGGGCCTGAATAACAGGGAATTTCACCAGAAATTCCGTGTGCCCCTGTCGGCTTTTGACATCGATCGTTGCTGAATGTTTGGTCAGGACCTGATAAACAAAACTCAATCCAAGCCCTGTCCCTTTCCCGATCGGTTTGGTGGTAAAGAAGGGCTCGAAAATACGCGGCAGAATTTCAGGAGGAATCCCCTTGCCGGTATCGGTGATTGATAAAATTACGCTGGTTTGCTGTCCCACCTGTTCTAACCCGGTTTTGATGGCCAGAACACCTGCGCCAGGCATAGCCTCCAGAGCATTGAGCCCCATATTAACCAAAACTTGCTCAATCTGTTGCGGATTTCCAAAAATTCGAGGAAGATTTTCGCTTAATTCCTTCCGGACTTCAATGGCCCCGGCTTCCAGCCTGGAGCCCAAAAACAGCAGGGTTTTTTCCACAACCCCATTGAGATTCATCAGTTCCCAATCCGCCTGGGCCGTACGAGAAAACGTCAACAGCTCCTGCACCAGATCCCGACAGCGAATAGTTTCGCGTTCAACGGATTTGAGCGGGTGTTCCATTTTATCGCCAGAGGCAACGCGCGCCAACAAACCCTGAACAAACCCGAGGATCACGCCCAGGGGATTATTAATCTCATGCGCTATTCCGGCGGCCAGTTTCGCAACAGCATTCATTTTCGAGGATTGCGCTACCAACGCTTCCAGCCGTTTTCGTTCGCTTAAATCACGAACAATGACCGTATACGTATGACGCATTCCCAACAGAACTTCGCTGACGGATAACTCTACCGGAAATACACTTTGATCCTTACGCCGACCCTGCGCTTCTTTCATCGGTCCTGGCGAATGGGGGTGCAACAGGATTTGCAGAAAATCAGCTTCGTTAACCACCGGATCCGCTGACGCCAGGACCTTCGTAATTGGACCGTACAAAATTTCTTTATCGGAAAATCCGAACATCTGCTCGGTGGCCGTATTGACAGATTCCATTTGTCCCGTCTCATTCAAAATGATAATGCCATCGACGGCCGTCTCAAAAACAGCCCGCATTTGCGCTTCGCTTTCCCGAAGCATGCTCTCAGTCGCCTGCGCACGCTGGCACTCTTCCAGCGCTTGAAGCCGCTCGGCTTCGGCCTGCGTACAGGTAGGACAACGCGAATCACTCCTCGAAGAAGTCTTCCGGGACCGCCACAAGGGATAGAGAGAAAATAAGTTCAAGGGGGGCACCGCTAGGGCTGCAAAATGAGATGCAAATCCAGACGCCCCTGATCGGTCTGGAAAACCGCATGGACCACCTGGGCCGACGCCTGTTGACAGAGCGCTTCGGGATGAGTGGATTCCAATGGCGCAGCTATTTTAAACACCGCCCGAGGATCGTCAACGTAGGGAAGGATATTGCCGCAGATAATGTTGGCCATTTCCTTAAGGGAGTCCTTCTTCTGCAGATCCGTTAACGAGGCTTCGCCTTCGTTCATTTTCTCAGCCATCACGGACAAGAGATCGCCGTACGAACTCATCACCAGCGTCCCTCGCAGAGGTCCTTTAAAGTCCAGCTGAACGGAAAATTCAGGTTTTAAATCAGAAAAGGTGCCGGCTTCAGGGTTCGGATAGAGACCACATACCGCCCCAAACGATTCCACGGTGACATTGTATAGTTGTTCTGCCAATTTGTTGGCCATCTTATCCTCCAATCGCCGCTAAAACGGCATTAATCGCCTCCAAAAGGGCCTCCGGCGTAAAAGGCTTATGGACAAAACAGATGCCGACTTTCAGGAGATTCTCCACCTGTGTCACGCTGCTCTCGCTGGAAACGAAAATAAAAGGGACTTTAGCCGTAGCGGGATTCAACCGAGCGTTTTTCAGGAACTCGATCCCATTCATCACCGGCATATGGATATCGACGAACGCCATGTCGATCTTTTCTTTATTCAGGGTGTTCAATCCTTCCTGACCATTGGAAGCTTCAAACACCTGCTTGATCGGCAAGCCGCAAAGATTCAGATTCCTTAAGAGAATCTTCCGCATCGTTGAACTGTCGTCTACGATCAGGATATTCAAAGCCATGGCTTCGCTCCCTTCCGCCGTCACGCCTCCGGCCCGATATCGGACGGTTTCTCATCACTCTCGCTTCGCCGTTTCAGCCCAATATGCTGGTCCAATTCTTCCTGAACCCGATCGGCATCTTCTGCATGATAGAGAACATATCGGCACAGATGTTCATATTGCTCAAGATCCACCTCCAGAAACTCCAACCCCATGCCCTTTTCCTCAACACGGACCACCTTGGCCCGTCCGGTGATGGCCTGAACCGGGCCCATCCCCTTGACGGAAAGAATGACCTTGCAGACACACCCTTCCGGCCAAGGATTGTCACAGAACGCATAAAAACCCTTCGGGCTGAGATCCCGTGTTCGAAGCGCGTGCAAAACTTGCTCGCCATCCATCAGATCCACCTGCCAGGGTGACGTCACCCTCGAAAATTCCCGGCGCTCATCGGATGTCATGCGTTCTTTCCTCCGTTGGACAGCGGTGAATGCGCTCCCACTTGGCCGGCTAACTGGTAACACCCCGTCGCCGTAACAGGGACCCGCTCAAAATTATTATTCAAGTTGATGGTGGTCTCAGCCCCCCCCAAAAACAAGTACCCCTCCGGTTTCAGGATGGTCTGCAGCTTTTTCAGAATGCGCTGCTTCGTCGGAATATCAAAGTAGATGAGGACGTTTCGCATAAAAATGATGTCCACTGAAAATGGCGGGAGAGGCCACTCCCGAATCAAATTGATTTGCTGGAAATCCACCATTTTCCGAATGTCTGGCTTGAGCCGCCAACAAGCCTCTTGTTTATCAAAATATTTCGTCAACATCGCGGGAGGCAACCCCCGGTTAATTTCCAACATGGAAAAAGCTCCCTCGCGCGCCCGATCGAGGATTTTTTTCGAAATGTCACTGGCAACGATTTTGAGATTCCATTGCGACAACGCCGGGAAATGCTCCTGGATCAACAACGCGATACTGTACGGTTCCTGCCCACTGGAACAGGCCGCGCACCAGACGGTCAACTGGCGGGATTGATCGTGGCGACGCATCAACTCCGGCAGACAAGTGGACTTCATGAGCTCAAAAGGGTTTCGATCACGGAAGAACATGGTCTCGCAGGTCACCATGGCCTCCACAATATCCCATTCGATGGTTTTCGAACCGGAATCGGGCCGGAGGCTGGCGATCATTCCGTCAATGTCGTTGAATCCTTTTTGCTTAGCGAGCGGCGTCAGGCGCAACTCTGCCATGTATTCCTTGCCCTTATCCAGGCACAGACCCGCATAATCCCAGATTAACTTGCGGATATATTCAAACTCTTCGTCCGTCATAAAACCCTTTCACATGCGGAGCAGGTCAACTTAAGGCATTTTTCCAATGATCAATGGCTTCCAGAAGCGACTTAGACAGTGCCATAAAATGACCCCCCTCGGACAAAGCGCGTTCTGCTTCATCCGATTGTCCATGGATCGCGAGCTCCAAAATGCGCGCGGCTTCGTGATGGAATTGTGCATGCGCTTCCCGGATGCCTGCATGGTATTGGTCCGCTCCCGGCGCATGAGACAACGCGCCGTAGAGGGCTTTCCCAAACTCGCAAACATTATCTTTTCGAGCCGCCTCTGGAGTCGTATCACCGTTCTTCGTTTTGATTGCCATGGACAACCGCGTCCGCCAACGGGTGTGTGGGAAAACGGCATTGACAAGAATTTCTTTGATGTGATTCTTGTCGGCTTGACTCCCGCCGATTGCGACCGCCTGAGCGGAGGTAGAACCTTCATATTTAAAGGCACTGACCAGGCTCAGCAATTTAGCCGATATTTTCGCCAACTCTTCAGCAGCGGTCTGCGCGGTGGCCGTCGCCTGAACCGTGCCTTGCGCGCCTTTGGCGACCCCGGTAATGTTCTCCGCAATTTCCCCTGTGGCCTTGGCCGCTTCGGTGACATTGCGACCGATTTCATTCGTCGTCGCAGACTGCTCTTCCACCGCGCTGGCAATGGTCGTTGAGATGTCATTGATGCGTTTGATCACCTCGCCAATCTGCCCGATGGCCTCAACCGATCCCTGCGTATCCGACTGAGTTTGCGCGATACGACTGCTGATGTCTTCCGTGGCCTTGGCGGTTTCCATCGCCAGTTCCTTGACTTCATTGGCCACAACCGCAAACCCTTTGCCGGCTTCTCCGGCGCGGGCCGCTTCAATGGTCGCGTTTAAGGCCAGCAGGTTCGTTTGTTCGGCGATCGAAGTAATCAACTTAATGACTTTCCCGATCTCCTGGCTGGATTCTCCCAACTTCGAGATCGCGGCATTCGTTTTATCGGTTAACTGAACCGCCTCCCCGGCCACACGCGCAGCGTCCGCCGCGTTCTTGGCAATCTCTTTGATGCTGGAGCTCATTTCCTCGGATCCCGTAGCCACGGTCTGCACATTCTTGGATACCTGCTCGGCAGCAGCCGAGGCGGCTGTGGCTTGACTGGAGGTCTGCATCGCATTGGCATTGACCTGCGAATTCACTGTAGACAACTCTTCTGCAGAGGATGCCAGCACCATGGCGCTTTGCGCGATCTGCTTGACCGCCTGCTGGAACTGTTCCGCCAGCGTATTGGCGGCCTGTTTGATGGAATCAAAATCTCCCTGGTAGGCTGTCTTTACCCGTACCGTGAGGTCATTGCCGGCCAGCTTGGTCAGAATTTCGCTGATATCCCGGATCGGGTTGACCACCGCATCAAGCATGGCATTCATCCCCGACATGATCGGACGGAATTCCTTTGCCACCCCTTCCGCGTTCAGGCGAATGGACAATTGTCCCTGAAGCGCGTTTTGAACCACCTCGCCTGCCGAGTTAACGACATGGCTGATGATCCCGTTGATGTAACGAATAATGAACTGATAAACCATCGACAACGAGAACAAGAGCGCAATCACAAGACCCATCCAGGACAAACGTTTGATTTGGACGATTTCGGAATAGAATTCTTCTTCGTAACTGCCGGCGGCCACAATCCAATCCCAGGGTTCGAAATACGCATAATAGACAACCTTGGGCCGGCCTTCCCAAATGTAACGTACCCAGCCTGTCTTGTTCTTCATCATCTCCTTGGCGAAATCATACTGTGCCAAACTGAACCCTGCCTCCAGTTTCGGATGGACCGTGATTTCTGCCGAGGAAGTCATGGCATAGAGATACCCCGTCTTACCAATCTTGGTGCGGAGAATCGCATCCCGAATGGCGGCGAGATTGTCCTGTTTAATCCCTACAAAAAGCGCACCCGCCACCTGACCGCGGCGGATTATCGGTTCATACTGCACAATGCACCAGTCCCCAACAACCTGTGCACGGCCTTGGAAACTTTTGCCCGCTACAATGGCCTGGTAAACAGGACTCGTTGAATCAATGGTCGTTCCAACCGCTCGATCACCGTTTTTGAGCCGCACGCTGGTCGCCACCCGCGTCATCCCCGAAGAAGTCACTTTAAAAATCGTTGCAAGGGATCCGGTCAAATGGGCGATTTGGTCTGGAACCCGGTTATCCGCTCCCACTTCAGGAATAATCGCTCCGGAACGAATAAAAATGTCCTTCATGGACTCGAAATCCGCCGCAAGCTTTTTTGTGGTCTCTATATGTTGAATGCGGCACATGGAAATGGCATCGTTGGTGAGGTTTCCCAGATTAATCCTGCTCTCATCAAGCAGGGCGGTTTTCGCCGCCGACGTTTGATAAAACGTTATCGCTATCAGAGGAATGGACACGCACAAACCAGCCAGCACAAAGATGCGCGCTTTCAACGAGATATTGCTTATCAGATTACGCATATAACTCCTCTTAATTCATTTTTTCCAGCTGAAGAACCTTGTCTGTATCGAGCACGATCAACAATCGATCTTTCAGCTTGTACGCCCCGCAAATCATGTCACGATCTTTTTTTTGCAGGGTGGCCGGGGAACGTTCAAATGTCTCATCGGTCATCTCCAGTACGTCGTGAATTTCATCCACGAGTAGGCTGACTGCCCCTTCTTTGGTGTTGACCACCACATGCATCGGAATCTGACCGGGTTCCCGATCAGGCAATCCCAAACGCTTGCGTAGATCAATGGTTGTCACAATTTGCCCACGCAAATTAATGAGTCCTCCCACCACGGCCGGAGCCAGCGGAACCCGTGTAATGGATACCTCCTGATGCCGCACCACTTCCTGGACTTTCTTGACTTCAACCCCATAGAGGTCGTTCTGTAGATAGAATGTGCAATATTGCTGCGTTTTTGATGTCTCCATATCAAATCCTCCCGGCCATCGCCGACGCGGGGGGCTGCGTCTCTCCCCCTGAATCAAACATCCGAACCAACGCCTCCGCATCCACCAGCTCCGTCACCTTCTCCTGGATCACCGTGTAATACAGAACCCCCGGCCGATGACTCTCCGATTTAACCACCACCCGCTGATCCACGATGTCGATGATTCGCTCGGTTACGAACCCGATATCCCGGTCCCCCTGTGTATGGACGACCACTTGGATCTTCGCACCCTGCCCCGCGCTGTTCTCCAGGACCCGGCTTGTACTTTCCCGGTGCCGCCGTCCAGGGCGTGAATTGAGCGCCTCTGACAAATAAAGTAACGGCATGATTCGGCCACGGTATTGCACCACGTCCCGGTTGTCTGCCCGTTCCACTCCTTTTAAGGAAAACTCTTCCAAACGCGTAACCTGCGTCAGGGGGATAGCTAATCTCCGGTCATTGGCAATACTGCAGATCAGCAAAGTTTGGGCCTCTCCGGCGATCCCCTCCTTATTAAGGGAAGATTCTTGATCATGAATGGCATTGTTTTCTGTAGAGTCCGAAATGACACTGGCCCGCTGAGCCAAACCCAAGACATCCAGGATCAGTGCCACTTGGCCATCTCCCATAATGGTTGCTCCGGCAAAGGTCGACAATCCCTTGAGATGTTTGCCCAAGGGTTTAACCACGATTTCCAGCGTGTCATTGATATCATCAACAACCAGCCCGAACTGCCGCGTATCCGCCTGCAAAACAATAATGCTCGTCCTGTTGAGATCGCCGTGCCCGGAAGTCTTACTTCCAACTTTTAATTCACGACTTAAATACACCAGCGGAAGCAGATTCCCCCGCAACCGGTAGACCGGTGCGCCATGGATTTGTTCGATGCCCTTTATCATCTGCTCCCCTTCCAATCGAACACACTCCAAAAGATTCGCCTGGGGGATGGCATAGCGATCGCCACCTTCTTTCACCAGCAACGCCGGAATAATCGCCAGGGTCAGCGGTATTTTGACCTTGACTGTAGCCCCCTCCCCGCGACGGCTCTGGACATCAATGGTTCCTCCGATTTTTTCAATATTTGTCTTCACCACGTCCATGCCCACGCCCCGGCCGGACACCTGCGTGATCTTTTCTGCGGTGGAAAATCCCGGCAGGAAAATCAAATTGACCAGCTCCGACTCGCTCATGCGGGCCGCTTGATCCGCGCTTAAGATTCCTTTTTGAATGGCCTTATCGCGGATGCGTTCGAAATCCAGCCCCCGGCCATCGTCTGAAATCTCAATATTGACCTGGCCCCCTTCGTGATAGGCGCGCAAGAAAATCCGGCCTTCTTCGGCTTTCCCTGCTTCGCGGCGGACGTCCGCCTTTTCGATGCCGTGATCCACAGAATTCCGAACGAGGTGAGTCAAAGGATCTTTAATCGCTTCGATCAACGTCTTGTCCAATTCCGTGTCTTCCCCCTCCATCTCGAGACGCACTTTTTTCCCGAGCGAAGCTGCCAAATCACGCACAATTCGCGGGAAGCGGCCCCAGATATTTTCGATGGGCTGCATCCGGGTCTTCATGACCTTCTCCTGGAGTTCAGTTGTCACCAGATTCAGCCGTTGGGTATTGGCTGTCATCGCATTCGACTTATCGCCGGACGTCACCTGCATGATCTGATTCCGGGCCAAAACCAGCTCACCGACAAGGTCCATCACTTTATCAAGCAGTTCAATTCCAACGCGAATGGTACGATCCACCCCGCCCGACTTGGGCACATCATCCCCCTTGCCTTCTGCCGGAGCAACTTGCTCCGGACTCGAGGCGGTTGTCTCTTTGACGACCGGTTTCGCAGTTGGAGGTTCTGCCCTTTTCTCGAGGACAGCCGGGTCCAGGTGCTCCATTTTGAATCCCTCATCGTGTGGGGGCATGGGAAAGACCGGTTCTGGATTAGTCATGGAATTCTCCGTTGACTTCTGAATAGGCTTCCGCTCCGGTGTCGGAGACGGATTATCACTGACACTTTCGATGGCGCTCAAACGCTCAATGAGCTTTTTATAATCTGTTGATCCCTCGGTTTGCACGGTCTCAATACTGCCCAGGATTTGACGAACAGCATCGACCATCGACAGCAGCGCATCCGTGAGGTCCTTGTCCAGGAGGAGTGCGCCTTCCCGCAAACGACCCAGCAGGTTTTCTCCCACATGGGTAATCGCCCCCAGTTTTGAGAACCCGAGAAACCCAGACGTCCCTTTGATGGTGTGAATCGTTCGGAAAATGGAATCGAGGGTTTGACGATCCTGGGGGTTCTTCTCCAGCGTCACAAAATCACGGTCCAGGTGATCCAGATTCTCACGACTCTCCGTTAGAAAATCCTTAATCAACCCGTCCAGATCATTCAGAGGGGTTGGCGGAACCGCCGGCGCGCCGGAAAAATCAGCGGAAGGCCGCACCCCCGAAGTATCATTGGCCGCCACCGGAGAGACCTTGGACAGGTCGTCAGAAAGGATTTGCTGCAACGTCCCCACCACGTCATTAAATGATCCGCCAATGAATTGAGTCGTCAAGATCTGGGATGTGGCGATAATTTTTCGTAGGACATCCCGGACGGAATCCAGAATCGCCTCGGGACGTATGGCTCCGACAAAAACACTCTCCAATCCCTTCAAACAGAACTGAAGGGACGGGACAAGTCCCGATTCTTCTATCGGCAAAGAAGCGGTAAACGTCTCCAGCTTGGCCCCTAAAGCAAACAGGTTGTCGCGATCATGAACAGTCACCGTTGCCAGATCAGCCAATAGACCTTCTAATTCTTGTCGCAGTTCATTTTTCATTTGACAATTCCTTTGGCCACGACAACTGGGCCCAAAACTCTCCCTGAGACGACTGGAAACACAGGATCGCAGACGCCAAGTCTTCGGGGTTGGCTAGTCTCAGAGATTTCCCACGAAGCACGGTGGGAAGGGAGAGCTGGGCTTTTATCCCCTCCCGGTCCAGCCGGGCCACCAGATCTCCGCCGATAATATTGGACATTTCACCAACAATATCCTTCATGTCCAGACTGTCATAGGAGATCTTAAAACCCGAGAATTTTTCCGTTACTAACTCCGCCGTCGCTTTCGTCAAAACCAGGGCAAACACCCAATTCACGTCCCCCACCAGCGAGATGACGGATACCACCGGGCTGGCAGGGTCCTCGGTGGAGCGTCCGTTGCAGGCCACAAAAGATGCGCCGCAGAGGGGGCCAAAAAACTGAATGATCGCATCTTGAAGATGTTTCAGAAATTTCGCCGGAGGATGTTTAGTCGTGGTTATCGGATGATCCATAGTGATCTCAAGACTTTCTGGAGAAACCGCCAAAGAACCCTTGTTTCGGTTCTGCCGCGGCTTTAATTCGTCCAGCACTCTCCTCAAGCCCCTTCATCACTGGCGCGAGTCGTGCCCTCACTAAAGCCGGGTCAAACGGCTTAGTGATATAAGCGTCTGCGCCTTTATTAAACGCTTCCTGCACCCTGGCAGGCGTTTGTTCGCTGGTGACCAGAACAATGGGCATGGCCCGGTTGTCAATTTCCTTCCGGACCAAGACAACGAATTCAATACCATTCATCTGGGGCATGTTCCAGTCTAAAAAGACCAGATCGACGTCACTGGACAAACAGCTGGTCAGCGCTTCCTGTCCGTTGGACGCTTCCTGGAAGATAAAGTTGGCCATCCCAATTGTCTGCAGCGCTGATATGATGATTTTCCTCATCACGGCTGAATCATCCACCACCAGGGTCTTCAAGGACTGACTGCCCGCTGTCCCTTTGGGGTAAGCCGCGACAATCAACCCCCGATTCAGGGCATGCAATTCGAGCTCATCCAGGGATTTTTTCTGTGTGGAAGCCTCCCGGGCCTTTCCGGTCAGGAGCATCACTTTTTCGGGAATGTTTTCCACGCCGGACGTCGCATTGACATGAAAAAAGGGAAGCTCCTGGATCTCCAGGAAAACAGCCAGCGCTTCGTCTTCCGTAAAGGACTCCCCCGGCGCCTTTTGCAATTGATCAAGCACAATACCGTCAATGGGCCTCCCCTGCTGCAATTCCTTAACGAGCGCATCGACGATAAAATCGCCTTTTCGAAATCTTGCTTTATCTCTCACCGCTTGGCCTCCCATCCCATCCAGGGAAATTCAAAAATCAGCCGATGTTTACAATGCATATATATCTTCTCCAGACCTAAAGATTGATCGAGTCAAGGGAGTTGTCAAGGACATATTTTTTCCTGTAATTTACGCATCACTTTGTTAAACTTACCGCGGTAAGCTTTTTCGCGCAAGGAAACAATATGGAGCCAAGAATTATTCCTCCTAAAATTGCGTTTTGTTTGCGAAATGTTTCCTTGCCGACTCCTTGAACATAACGTAATCCTATGAAGACGATTCCATAAAGAGCGTTAAAGAGGACAGCGACCTCAAGGAACGATTGTTATGACGACAAAAGAGCAAAATCAAGCCAAAGAGGCGCTTCAAAAATACGAAGATCTGGTCAATAACCTGCCCATCGGGATCTATCGAAACACACCCGGCGACAATGGCCGCTTCCTGGAGGCCAATCCGGCAACAGTCGCCATGTTTGAAGCCGCCTCCAAGGAAGAATTTATGCGGCATAGCGTCAGCGAACTTTACCGCCGGCCGGAACAGCGGAAAGCCTTTAGCGACAAACTTTTGCGGGACGGATTTATTCATGGGGACGTTCTGGAACTACTCACACTCAAGGGCCGGCCCATTTGGGTTTCCATTACGGCCGTTATGAAAAAGAATGAAAATGGGGAAATTTTCTTTGATGGAACACTGGAAGATATTACCGAACGTAAACTTGCCCAAGAGGCGCTGCAAGACAATGAAAAGAAAGTTCGCCTGTTGTTGGATTCGATCACAGAAGGTGTCTATGGAGTCGATTTGGAAGGGCGATGCACGTTTATCAACCGCAAGGGCTTACAGTTGCTGGGCTACACCGATGCGCATCAGTTATTGGGGGAAAACTTATACAGCCACATTCATCACGCCCAGCTAAATGAAACGCCTCTGCCGGCCAAAATCAGCCGGATGCTGATGGCGCTACACGAAGGCCGATCAACCCATACGGAGGAGGCGGAGTTTTGGCGCGCTGACGGGAGTTCCCTCCTAGTCGAATATTGGTCGCATCCTCTCTTGGAGGGCAGCCGCGTGGTGGGGATGGTCACCACTTTTAAGGATCTGACGATACGAAAGGAAGAAGAGCGCAAGCGCAAACTACTCACCACGGCTCTTGAACAGTCCTCCGAATCCATCATCATTACGAATGCGGCCTCGACGATTATCTACGTGAACCCCCGCTTTGAGCAATTGACTGGTTACACCTCGCAAGAGGCCGTTGGCCAAAAACCGGCTATTCTCCGCAGCAATCGTCATGACGCCGCTTTCTACAAACAGATGTGGGAACTCCTTCTCAACAAAAAAGCCTGGCAGGGGGTTTTTATCAATCGGTGTAAAGACGGTCATCTGGTTGAAGTTGAAGCCACCCTTACCCCCATCATCGACGAGTTCGGACAAATCGTGAACTATGTGGCCGTGCAGCGCGACATCACCGAGAAGAACCGCCTGCAGAAAATTGTCCGTCAAACCGAGAAAATGTCCGCGATCGGCACGCTGGCGGCGGGAGTGGCCCATGAAATTAACAATCCGCTGGGCATCATCTTGGGTTTTTCGCAAGCCGTCATGAATCGCCTGCAACCCTCTGATCCGCTCGCCACCCCCATCAAATCCATTGAACGGGAAGCCACGCGCTGCAGGAATTTGGTTCAGGACCTTTTAACGTTCTCAAGAACCACGCACGCCGAGAGTGAGCCGATGGATCTCAATAAAACAATCGAAGGGACGTTGTCCCTCCTTCAAGCGCAGGCTCGACTAGTTAACGCGCAGATCCAGACAAACTTTGCAACTGTCCTTCCACGCATGACCGGAAATATCAAACAGATTCAACAGATCGTCATTAATCTGGCCAAAAATGCGATGGATGCAATGACAGAGGGTGGGACCGTCACCATCAGCACATCCTTGTGGGTGGATCAACCCCAATCCTGGGTATGTCTCAAAGTGGCGGATACAGGCAGTGGAATCTCACCGGATGTTTTGCCCAAGATCTTTGAACCCTTCTTTACCACAAAACCGGAAGGCCAGGGGACTGGGCTGGGATTGAGTTTAATTTACGAAATTGTGAAAAAGCATTCGGGACTGATTGACGTCCAAAGCCATCCTGGCTTAACTGAATTTTTCATTAAATTCCCCGCCTACACTGACAAAAACGCTTAGACTTGTATCGTCAAGGCCGGCTGGCATCGTCGAGAACAACGCAGGCGCGCACGCCAGCGTTTACGAAAGGCCCAGGGGGGGTCAAGCTTCAATTCTAAAAAAGTACAACCGCACTTGAAGAAAAGCGGCTGGGATTCCTCCGCCCAGCGCCTGGCGCGGGCCAACACCCCATCGGGCGGCCTCTCCGATGTCCGGATCTCGATCGGCAGGATGGATCCATCCCCAACATTTCCACGTTTATGATCAAGCGCTTTCAGAACATCCGCAGCTTCCAGCGGGAGCAAATAGTATCCCGGTTTCCAGATAGCGTTTCCTTCGATTTCGGCAGCCTCCAACAGGAATAAGAGATAGCGGCTTTTAGTTCCATAGGATTTTTCAAAGAATTTAGGCTGGCCTTCCGACACAAAATCATTGGGCTTTAACCCCAGCTTCTGATTGCATTCCCGAAGCGAGATGTCGACCGCTTCGGCTTCAGGAGAATGCCCGTAATGGCCGGAAAGCAGTTTACCCATGGTTCGATTCCGCTTCGCTCCACTCACCATGTCCTGAGCGAAGTCGAAGGACATGACGCCGATATACCCCTTGCAAACTCATGTATCAGACTTTATACCTTAATCGCCCATGGACTCCAACGCCACTTTATCGGACTACCTGAATCTTTCCTCAAAAACAAGTACTTTTGTGTCGATTGACGTGGTCGGATCAACCACGATTAAAAGCGGAGAGAACGAGCAGGACGTTATTTACACCTTTTTGGCCTATCACAAGCGGGTCAGCGACCTGACGTACACTTGTCACGGAGAAGTCATCAATATCACAGGGGACGGCATAATGTGCCGATTCTTGCGATCCGAAGATGCCGCTACCCTGGTCGAATCGATTTTAGGACAGCAGACCGCGTTTAACAAACGCCTCAATCGTCTTTCCCGGCCGCTCACGCTTCGCCTGGGGGTGCACACCGGCGAAGTTTACGAAAACCAATCCCTTGATGCGGGGCAATGGATTTCCCACACGATCGATATTGCGGCCAAGCTTCAACAATCGGCCCAACCCGATACCGCGCGTTTTTCTGAAGCCACCATGAACGAACTGAAAAACCGTCCCGGCGCCTACCGGCGAGTCGGTTGGGACGCTTCGCTCAGCATGAACGTCTATGCGTACCAAAGCCAGTCCACGATCATCAGCCGCAGCCATTCGCTTCCCGATCCAACCCGTATTCTGGTGTTGGAGCACGAACTGGACGAGATTGTGCGCTTGAAGAAAATCCTTTCCGGACGGCGCCATGACACGCTCACCGTGTACAACCAGAATCAGGCGGCTCTGGGGATCGCCGCCTGGAACCCTCATCTTATTCTGTTGAGCACGGATCTTCCCTGGGAAACCGGATGGGAACTACTGCTCAGTCTTCGTGCAGATGAAGACCTGTCCAAGGTTCCCATCATCGTCATGTCCCGGCAAACCACCGGTGAGATTATTCAGAAAACCTTCCGAATGGGCGCCAATGGTTTTCTTCGAAAACCGCTGGAAGACCAACAAATTATTAAACGAGTCGAAATGGTTCTACGCGAGTTCTACTTGTAGTTCCCCCCCCCCCCCAAGAACCTGTCCACAAATATTGGACTTGTGACACTTTAATTGAACATATAGAATTTCTTAGGGAGGAGTATCTTGTGGCCGGCCAAGTCAAACAAATACTGGAAACGCTGATTGAAAAACGCTCTCGCGGCGACACCCGACTGCGCGAGATTATCATTACAAAAATGATACTCAAAGGATTTGACCCAAAAAAGTTTGACCAGAACTCCCCTGATGATCCGAACACCATCGCCCAAATTTGCCATTTAGCCGAAGAGTTTGGAATGACTTTCTAGGACAAGCGCATGGCAGCCCAAACCGCTTTTTCAACGAACACCGACGTAAGCCAGGCGGTCCTAGAGATTAGCCGACAACTTCAAAGCGAAGGAATGAAGACGGTTGTCTTTTTTGCGTCGCCTCTGTATGACCCCGTCCTCTTGGCGCACGGCATGCAGCAAGCCTTTCCGAAAGTGCCGACCTGGGGCTGCAGCACCGCCGGAGAAATCGTCAGCGGACGACTGCTTACGCATTCTTTGGTAGCCATGGCGCTGCCAAGCGATCTGATTGACAACCTTAGCATCGAAGTGGTTGAAGGGTTGCAGCAAGGCGCGTCACCGGTGGCGGCCGCTAAAAAGCTTGGGTTTTATTTTGAGAAGGATATCGCACGGATGGATCACCGGCATTACGTCGGAGTCATCCTGATGGATGGGCTTAGCAATGCCGAAGAACGCGTGATGGATCAACTGGGCAACCTGACGGACATTATTTTTATTGGAGGATCGGCCGGGGATGACATGCGATTTGTCGTCACCCATGTCTATGCGCAAGGAAAAGCGTATACGAATGCCGCGCTTCTCGTTCTCCTGAAACCCCGCCGCCCCTTTGAGATTTTAAAAACTCAGAGTTTTTGCGCGCTGAACCGAAAACTAGTCGCCACGAAAGTGGATGCCGACCGGCGGACCGTCTTGGAGTTTAACCATCGCCCGGCTGTCACGGAATACGCAAGCGCCATCAGCGCCGATGCTGCTACCGTGACCGATCAATTCATGCACCACCCGGTCGGGCTGATGATCGACGGGCAGCCCTACGTTCGTAGCCCGCAGCGAACCGACCAACAAGCCATTGTTTTCTTCTGCCAGGTCCTGGAGGGAACGGAATTGGCGCTCTTGGAATCCACAAATATTGTCACGGATACTGCGAAAGCGTTGGAAGAAAAAAAGAAAGCGATGGATGGGATCTCTGCCATTCTCAATTTTCATTGTATTCTTCGCACGCTGGAACTGGAAAAGAAAGGCCAAACCGACGCTTACGCCAAGCTATTTTCGGATATTCCAACCATCGGCTTTAGCACGTACGGGGAAGCCTATATCGGCCACATCAATCAAACGTCAACCATGCTGCTATTGAAGTAAAACACCTTTCGGCATCTTTATCAGAACATCTGAAAATAGACCCCGGCAAGGATCCCTGCAACCACGAGAAACGCGACCAGATATAACGCCATTCGCCCAGGTTCTGTAGGGCGGGCACCCAGGCGACGCAGAGAAGCGGAAGCCGCCTGCCGAACCATGGCATCCCGGCGGCGGGCCGCTCGGCGAAGCGCCGGGATGGCCTCTTGATCGCCTGTTTCCCCCAGCGCATAAGCGGCATGGAAAGCGACCTCCCGGCTGCTATGGCGCGCCAATTTGGCAAGCACCGGAATCACGCGGCTATCCTGATAGCTTCCCAAGACATAGGCGAGGTAACTTTGGATAGTCGGATGCGGACGTTCGACTTCGCTCAACAGGGCCGGAAGAATCTCGGGTTCCCGGAATTGCGTCAAAGCCCAGACCGCCGCGGTCCGGAGATCGTCATCCCCGAATTTCGCCGCCTGGATCAGGACGGGAATCGATCGCCGATCACCGACGCGGCCCAGGACTTTCGCCACAGAAGCCAAACCGGGTTTGGCCAGGTCCGACAAAATACTCGTCAGCGCTTGAACAACCCCGAACCCCTTCTGCGCCATACGGACCACCGCTTGTTCCCTGATAAACGGATCGTCACTGGAGAGTTCCGCCAGGTCATTCTCAAAAAGCTTCCCGCCAGCGGCTTTCAATTCATTGGCAGAGGAGTCGACCTGAACGGATTGACCTTGTTCATTCCGATGACAATACGGGCACACCGTGATGGCGCGCGGGATACTCTTCTGACAAAATGGACAAGGTTTCAGCAACATGCTGATTCTATTTGGCAGGTAATAGTTGGAATTTCAAGGAAATGATGTCTTGACGTTGCCCTCACCCCAACCATCCCCCTCCGCAGGGGGATGGAGACAGGACGGGTCAGGGCAAAAGTAAGGTTTGAATCCCGCGGCGGATCATGCTCACGGCGATGGCGGCCAGAAAAAGGCAGATGACCTGGGACGTCGCGCGCAGCCCATCCTCTCCGATCACCTGAACCAGTCTCCGACTTTGTTTGAAGGCGACCATGACGATGATCAGGTTAACCAGGAGCGCCACAAATGTCATCCCGTATCCACGCAAGGGGATCAAAATAATCAGCGAGGTCAAAACCGCCGGCCCCACAATCAGGGGCGTCCCCAGCGGCACCGGCCCGGCGTGAAGGCCTGAGACGGATTTCCGACGATCGCCGAACAACATTTCCGCGATCCCCAGCACCAGCAGCAGGATGCCGCCGGCGATTTCAAAATCAGCCACGGAGATGCCCAGGACCTTGAAAACCAGCTGCCCGACAACAATAAAGGCGGCGCTGATCACAAACGCCGTAAAAATCGCCTGCCAGCTGACCAGGCGACGCTCGTCTTCGGATAAGCCCTTGGTCAGGGAGAGATACATTGGAATCAGTCCGCTGACGTCGATGGTCACAAAAATCGGAATGAATGTATACATAAAATCCAACCAGACTGTTTTCGATAAAAGCAGAGTCATCCGAGTCACTCCCGTTTAAGCCCGGAGACTTCCCGGGGCAAGATCGATGCCACAACCTCTCCCAACTCGTCCGGGCTATTGGCCAGACGAATGCCGGCCAATTTTAACACGGCCATCTTTTCCGCCGCTGAACCTGATTTCCCTTCAATAATAGCACCCGCATGTCCCATCCGGCGACCTGGAGGCGCGGATTGTCCGGCAATGAAAGCCGCCACCGGCTTGCGCATGTTTTTCTTAAAGTACTCGGCGGCTTCTTCTTCCTGACACCCCCCAATTTCTCCGATCAAAAGAACCGCATCGGTTTGAGGGTCCTTTTCAAACAGTTCCAGAAGATCGACGAAAGAACTCCCGATCAGAGGATCCCCTCCGATACCAACCACCGTGGACTGGCCGATCCCCTTGCGGGTCAGCTGAAAAACCGCTTCGTACGTCAAGGTCCCGGAGCGGGAAAGGACGCCGATCCGACCCGGTTGATGGATGTATGCGGGCATGATGCCGATTTTGCACTCTCCCGGTGTAATTAGGCCGGGTCCGTTGGGTCCGATCAGATGCCCTGGCCAACGGGATTCGGCGAGTCGCATTTTCACCCGCGACATATCCAGAATGGGAATTCCTTCGGTAATGCAGGCAATCAAGGAAACACCAGCGCCGGCCGCTTCCAAAATGGCATCAGCGGCAAAAGGGGCCGGAACGAAAATCAGGGAGGCGTTGGCGCCGGTGGCCTGGACCGCGGCTTCAACCGTATCAAAAACAGGGATCGCATCAACATGGGTTCCACCTTTTCCTGGCGTCACGCCGCCCACCACCTGCGTGCCATAGGACAGACACGCCCTGGCATGAAAGGAACCGGCTGTCCCGGTGATGCCTTGAACAAGAACCTTGGTGTTTTTGTCTACAAGAATGCTCATACTCACTTGCCCCTCGCCCGCGGGACGCGGGAGAAGGGGCCGTTATCCTTTCGTCAAAGCCACAATCTTCTCCGCCGCTTCCTTTAAATTTATCGCTGACTCCAGCGCGATGCCGGAGTTTTTCAATATCGTCCGTCCCTCGTCCACATTCGTTCCCTCAAACCGCACCACCAGAGGCACGTTTAACCCCATTGATTGGGCCACATCAACCAAGCTGCTGGCGACAACATCACATTTCACAATGCCACCGAAGATGTTCACAAGAATTCCCTTCACATTCGAATCCGAAAGAAGGATGCGGAAAGCCTCCGCGACTTGCGACGCGCTGGCGCCGCCGCCGACATCCAGAAAGTTCGCGGGTTCTGCGCCATGATGCTTAATGAGATCCATCGTGGCCATGGCCAGTCCCGCCCCATTGACCAAGCAACCGATGGTCCCGGTCAAGGCGATATAATTCACCCCTGCCTTTGACGCGCGCGCGTCCAGCGGATTTTCCTCCGAAGGGTCCTGCCATTCCTGTGCCTCCGGGTGGCGGAATAACGCATTATCATCCAGCACCATTTTCGCATCCAGCCCAATCGCCTGGCCCTGATCTGTCAATCCCAGCGGGTTGATTTCGATCAAAGAAGCGTCCTGTGCGAGAAATGTTTTGGCTACCGTCTGAATAACATCGGTAACTGACACAAGCATCTGGCCTTGCAGTCCGAGACGCTTGGCAAAAACCCTTGCCTGATAAGGCTGAACGCCTGTCCATGGATCCACAGGCGCGTAAACAATTTCATCCGGATGGGACTGAGCCAGCACTTCGATGTCTATCCCTCCATGAACGGAAGCCATGAGGATGGGTTGGCCCTTCGATCGATCCAGCACGCAAGCCAGATAGAGCTCCCGCGACACGGACTGAGACTGCTCCACATAGAGTTTGCGCACGACAACCCCTCGCGGGCCGGTCTGCAAGGTCACCAGGGCTTTGCCAAAAAGGGATTGAACCATAGACGTCACTTCGGAAGGGGTTTGCGCTTTCAGAATGCCGCCGGCTTGACCTCGTCCTCCGGCATGGATCTGAGCTTTGACCACCCAGGGCCCAGCGGTCAATCGGCCGAGGACCCCGGCAATGTCCTGTGGAGACGTCAGCAGCACACCGGGAGGGATGGGAAGACCGTCTTTCGCGAGGATGGATTTGGCTTGATATTCGTGCAGCTTCACAGCCGCGGCGAAGGTGAAGCGGGCGCTTCACCACGGGCAGACAACGGCGCGTAGATCAATTCCGAAGGACCGACGTAGTTGGTCAACGGACGAATCAAACGATTGTTCTGATACTGCTCGATAAAATGCGTGCACCACCCGATGACCCGGCTCATCGCAAAAATAAGCGGATACAAATCGATCTCGATGCCGAGATACTGGTAGACCGAAGCGGAATAGAAATCCATATTGGGATGGATTTTCTTCTGGCCCATCATCAGCCGCTCGATGACCTCGGACATTTCAAACCATTTGGCCGGACCGACCCTCTGGCTGAGCTCCTTCGACATTTCTTTCAGAATGGCCGCGCGCGGATCAATGGTGGTATACACCCGGTGACCGAATCCCATGACCTTCTTTTTGGCCGCCAGCAATTCCCGGATGAACGGCTCGGCCTTGTCGACGGTGCCAATGGCCTGCAGCATCTCCATGACTTTCTGGTTGGCGCCGCCGTGAAGCGGCCCTTTGAGCGTTCCGACCGCCGACGTCACGCCCGAGTAGATGTCGGATAATGTTGAGATGGTGACCCGACCGGCGAACGTGGATGCATTCAATTCATGGTCCGCCTGCAAAATCAAGGCGATGTCCATGGCCCGGCGGGAGAGGTCATCGGCTTGTTCTCCGGTCAGCATATAAAGAAAATTGGCGGCATGATTCAGCGCCGGGTCTGGTTCGATCAGCGGTTTTTTACGACGGATACGCTCAATGGCCGCGGTTAATGTTCCCAGCTGCGCGGTGAGTCGGATGGCCTTGCGGAGATTGGCAGGCTCGCTGTTATCATCGGCCTCGGGATCAAAAGCCGCCAGCGCGGAGACCGCGGTGCGCAACCAGCTGATCGGGTCGGTTTTCAGAGGGACGGCTTTCAGAATTCGAACGAGCCCCTCGGGAATGGCTCGATTGGCGCGCAACATTTTTTCAAATGCCCGGAGCGGCGCTTCCTGGGGGAGTTGACCGTGCAACAGCAGAAAGGCGACTTCCTCGTACGTGGATTTTTTGGCCAATTCATTGACGTCATATCCCCGATAACGGAGGATCCCTTTTTCTCCATCGATAAAGGTTATCGTCGACGTGGTCACCACCACATCTTCGAGCCCAATGAGCGGTTCAGGCATGATCAACATCCTTCTCTAGCGGCGTGCGCCGCGGATAAATCCAAGGAACTCTTCCCGCGTTCTGTGATCGCTTCTGAAAACACCCTCCATGGCGCTGGTCACCGTCGGAGAGCTCTTGCTCTGCGGCCCCCGCATTTCCATGCACAGGTGCCGGGCCTCCATCACCACCGCCACCCCCATGGGTTTAACCTTCTGCCGGATGACCTCGGCGATCTGCGACGTGAGACGTTCCTGCACCTGCAGACGCCGGCAAAACGCGTCGACGACCCGCGGGATCTTGCTCAGCCCGATCACTTTGCCGTTGGGAACATAGGCGACATGGCATTTCCCGAAAAAAGGAAGCAGATGATGCTCGCAAAGGGAATAAAAGTCCATATCCTTAACAACAACCATTTCGCTGTAAGGAACATCAAAAAGAGCGCCGTTGATGAGCTCGTCGATATCCACCGCATAACCGCTTGTCAACTCACGCAGAGACCGGACCACTCGCATGGGCGTTTTCAACAATCCCTCCCGTTTCGGGTCTTCGCCCAGTCCGATCAGCAGCTCGCGAACGAGCGGAGCCAGATCGGGCTCGTCCAAGTGATGGGGCAGAAGGTTCGAATGGTCCATTGTTTTCATATCGAGGGACTAATTATACCTAAAAATACCCGAACGGCTTGGAGCAGGCGGTCGCATTCGTGTATCATTAAATTCTCATGAGAGTCATCGAAGTGGCCATGGAAATTGCGTACCCGCCGGAGCTGCTGGAAGCGGTGTGGGCGCGCTACGGCTTCCGCCCGGCTCGCGAAGTGGCCATGTCCTCATCGGTCGGCGGCATCGGCCCCTTGCTGCGGGAGCGAATCGTTTGCCAGGCGGAAAAGGGCGTCGAGGTCATCGGCGTTTCGCTTCTCTATGAAACCACGTGGATCCAATGCTGGTTCGAATGGGGCCAGCTGCATCTGGAAAAGCGGGAGGTCCTTCCTTACCTCAAGGAATTTCTGAAAGAGACCGGGATCGAACTGACGCTTCCGATGTACGACGGGACCGAAGCCAAGATCAAGGTTTGGCAAATCCCTTACGGAAAAACATCCGTTTATTTCCTCGAGGCCCCCCCCCTGACCCATGTGGTTTATCCCAGCGAAGAAGATGCGCCGTCCAAACAGGCTCATCCGGGTGCCTGGGCGGAGGAGTTGCGGCTTAAGCAAAGCTGGCTCGTCGGACGTGGCGCGCTGGCCCTGGCCAAGACGCTGAACTTTCAGCCGGAGTTGATCGTTCAGAGTGAAACCCCGACGCTGTTCGCCAACCACCGGCTGGCTCAGGATGCCTTTCAGCAGGATCCATTCTTCGAGAACACCCGCTATATTTTTAATGACCACACCCCGATGGAATACGCCCATCCCATCTGGTCCCGCAAGGCCATTACGCGTCTCAAACTGGACGCGTCCGCCTATGTCCCGCCGCCCGCTCTGGTCGGCCTGCCGGCCGGACATACCAGCGCATCCGACAAAGGAGACATCGACATCACCCGTCTTCTGGTCGGCTCCGTGGAAGGGGCCTTCGGCGTCTCGCAAAAACACGGCCGCGTCATGCGTGAAATGCCGTCTTTAAAAGGATACAACGACAAAATCGAATCGATCACCAACGGCGTCTACACCCCGTACTGGCAGGCGCCGGAGTATCAAACCGCCGCCGCTCTCAGCGACGACGCGCTGATCCAGCTGAAAGAAAAAAAGAAAACGGAACTGCTCGATTGGGTCTGGCGGCACTATGGTCTCTGGCACACCTGGAAAGAACAGGTTCAGGGGAAAACCGTTGTCTTGTGGACACGGCGGATCACCGGATACAAACGGATGGACCTGCTCTGGACTATCTGCAAAGACGCCAACTTCAAACGTCAGTTTTTAGAAACCGACATCGTGCTTTTTATCGGCGGCCGCATTCACCAGCATGACGACCAGGCCCAAACCACGGTATACAACCTCCTGGACCTTATCGCGCTCGATAAGATGCTTCAAGAACGCATCGTGTTCCTGGATAATTTCAACGTCTGGATGGCGCCCCACCTGTTCCAGGGCGCGGATGCCGCCATCATGCTGGCCGACGACGGGAGGGAAGCTTCCGCCACAGGCTTTATGAAGGCTCAAATTAATGGGGAAATTATCATCGCAACTGAAGACGGCGCCATTCCGGAATCCGTGACCTTTATGGGCCGGGAAAAACAGGGGCAAGTCCCCAATGGAATTGAAGTGCGCTACTGGCATGGACATCCGACCACCGACGAACTCCTCCGCGCGCTTAAAACCCTGAAGCACGCCCTCAAAGATCCAGCGCATCACGCAGCGATGTTCCGCTCCGCCCTGGCCGCGCAATCGATGGTCAGCGTCGAACGCACCGTGACCGATACCCTGGCTCTTTACCAACGTGTGATGGAAAGACCCCTGGCCATTTCGACAGCTCAACCCCAACCGTCTCTCTAAACGTTAAGGACAGGAGGCGTTGGTGCCAGACCAGCCGCAGGAGATCTCCCGCCAAGCGGTACGGGTGGGTGTAGAACCCTGGGTATGCACACTTGCGGCGACGGTGTTGTCAAAGTAGACCGTGAAATTCGATGTCGTGAGCGTCGCCGTTCCAGGGGTGTAGACGGCGCCATGGAACCGGCCGTTGCCGCCTCCGTTAAGACCCGCCGCCCCTCCGGCGAAGATGAACCCATGAACCAGAATGCCGGTTAGATTGTAGGTCACTCCCGTGGCCACATAATCCGCCGCCTCAGCCGCTGCGTAAGTGGCGGGGGCGCCCGGATCAAAAACCTTATAGGTGGCCCAGTCATAGTAGTATTCCTGCCAGGCCAGGGGAGGAACGGTGGCGACATCCGTAACGCCGTTGGCTGAGCCGCCATTGCCGCTGACCGTGATATTGTTGCCGCAGATCAGAGTTCCTTCGATAAAGTTGCCGCCGCTTCCGGCCTGGAGAGTACAATCGCCCGTGATATAAAAGACGTTTCCGGTCGTATCCTGGCATCCTTTGAAAGACTTATTTCCATTGACGAAATACGCACCGCAATCGGCATCGGCTGACGTGCCGGCGGCCGTGGCAGCGGCCTGATAATAAGCGAAGTCAAGGCTCGGAAACGGCGGCAGATCGGTCCGGAAGGACCACCACTGATAACTGTCCGTATTGGGCGGCGTGCCGCCGTTGGAATCCTGGGGCGTAACGTTCCCCGTGGAATAAAAACGCGGGTAGGTTCGTCCGCCAGTGGCGATGCTGGTCAAAGAAGTCACCGACCCCCAATGCACGTCAACGGAGGCTCCGAAACTGGCGGTATCCTGCGCGCCGATTGAATAATTTCCAAGACCGGCGGTCGCATACGTGGCCTGGACCGCACGAACTTCCTTATGATCGCGGTCCCTCCCCACTCCGGTGATGGAGATCGAATTCGCTCCCAGCCTGGCGAAGCGGATCTGATACTCGCCTCCGGAGATTCCCGTATAGGTTTGATCAAAGTTGAAACCGGAAGGAATGACGTAATTCAGAACGCTTTGATAGGTCGCCGAGGACAGGATCATCTGGCGATAGCCGTCTTCCACCGCCGCCTCCGCGACATGGAAAGCGCGGGTGGTCCGCTGGCCTTTCAACGTCCAATCCGATTCCTGTTGGGTCTGCCGTACCAGAAACGGCACCAGGATCGCCAGAATCAGCAGAAGCACGATGGCCCCCACGAGGACTTGGCCGCCGCGGTGACGGAGCCGCTGAATGTCGTTTCCAAAAATCATCAGTTCATCACCCTAACCTTTTCAATGGAAAGTTCAAGCGCCTTTTTCTGCCCCTCATAGATCCCCTTTTCCATGGTCAACGCCACCGAAATAATGGTGGGGTCATCTGACCGGGGATAGGTGAAAGCCAGATAACGGAGCGTTCGGGCCAGCGGGGTGGTGTGAGTCGAGCCGCCGGCCGTCACCGATTGAATCAGTTGTTTTCCCGATTGATAAAAAATGATCGTGTCCCCATCCAGGTTTTGAAAGGTAATCCGGCTGCCTCCCGGCTGTCCGGAAACCTGGTCAATAACGATGGACGAGGACACCGCCTGCCGCAACGTGCGATTGATGACGTCAAGGCAGACCCGCGCATCCTGCTGAATCTCGGCCCGGGTGGAATGCATCATAAAGAAGCGGACCACATTAACGATGATCGGTGGTCCCACCATCGCCACGATGCCGAGAATAGTGACCACCAGCAAGGTTTCTACGAGAGTAAATCCCTTCGCGTTTTTCACCATGATAAATCCTGTGTCATGATCACCCCGCCGGTCGTCACCGTTACGGGATAAGGACCGACTCGGACGGTCGTGGGGGTGTTCCCGCTGAAAGTTGTATACCAGGCATAGAGCAGGTAGGGCGCGGTACCGGAACGAACATCCAGGGTGTACTCTCCGGTGGCCTGGCTGGAGGTGGCGTAATAACAGGGAGAGCAAAGCGGCCCGGTTGCTCCGGCAAGGCTGGGCGGCGGAGAGCTTGATGTTCCGCTCAATGTCGAGGTACTGGCCATCACCAGAACACCGGTGTTAATAGGCGCCCCGCTCGCCAGCACCTGTCCGGTGATCTGGCCGAGGGAACTGCTGACGGTGAAAGTGGAGAGGATCAGCGTTGAGCCGGGTGCGCTGAGACTGACCGACGTTAGTTCCGTCGGCGAAGACGATTCGGCCGCATCAAGCTGCGGCTCAATGGTATAGGTCCCTGTCGCCAGGTTCACGAGATAAAAATAGCCGGATTGATCCGAAGTCGCTTGAGCCATCTGACTGCCGGATTTTAATGCCACCGCGACACGTCCCGGAAGCGGCGTTCCGGAGCTGGTCTGGAAGCATCCCCGCATTCTTCCGCCCTGGGAAAGATAAAAGTTGATCGGGTCGTAAGACGACCCTGCGATCAGGGTCAATTCGGTACTTTCCAAGGTATAGGCGGGCATCCCGTAATCCGCATTGGCAATCACCTGGACCTGACCCGCGGGAGCGCGGAGCAGATACCGTCCTGAGGCTCCTGTATAAGTCGATGCTTCTCCTCCGGCCACCTTGACACCTTCCAGAGGTGATCCCGCAGCGGTATAGACACTGCCGGACACGAAAGCATAATCGGTAACGTTTTGCAGGAGCACGTTGGTCTGACCCGTGGCAGGCCAGACCGGCAAGGTCGAGCCGTTCGGAACCCCGGTGGAAACCCCTGCGGGGACCACCACGTTGCCGATTTCCGAATAATAAGAGTTCAGCATTGAAAATAAAGTCCACGTCCCTGTGGCGACGCCTACGAGCGAAAAAGAACAGACCGGGTCTCCTGACACCGTGGTATCCGTGCAGGCGGTGGTGGCGGACAGACCGTCATCGATATTAATGAGTGCTCCGCTTGCCGGGGTCCCGGACACGACCAATTCGATATCGGAACGGTTTCGGGGCGGATACACAACTGAACTGGAGGCAATCCAGTCCGTGTTGTTGTTGTTACTGTCATAGGAACGGCCATAACCGGAGGTCACACCACCAGGGATCGATTTCCGAACGTACTGTTCCTCCCTTTCCAGGCCGATGACCTGAGACAACGGACTCCCTTCATAGAGACCGGGGGAGTTCCCGCCAATCTTCCATCCGAATGCATCCAGCGAGGTCATCCCGCCGGCCTGCACAATCGACAGTCCCTGCGCGTCATTGCCCGGATCATAAGTGGCCACTTTCAGGATATTCGGAAAATCTAAATTGCTTGTCTGGTAGACAGCATCCGCCGTTCGAGTCACGCCGGCGGCTGTGATGGTGGTTGTATTGGCGATCAGGAAATAACCCCCGGGCGAGATGCTCGAATCGATCACCGCGTAATCGAGTGTAATCTGGGTAGGAGATCCGGCGGACCCGCGCTGATAATACAGGTTGATGTTGGAAATCGCCATTCCCGTCACCATGCGGACATAGGACGTGGTGGGGTTGAATAACTCGATATACTCCTGATCAAACCCGGACGCCGAAACGGTGCTACCGACGACCTGACTGATGACCGGATGGGTAATCACATAGGCATAGCCGGTCACCGTACCGCTGGCAATCAGACTCATAGAGAAATTCTGGGTGACGTTGGCTCCGGCGGCAACGGACAACAGGCCGCTGGTCTTGCTGTAATACCCGGTGGCTGAGGCCTGAAGGGTGTACGAACCGGGACTCACGTTAAAAGAATAATATCCGGAACTGTCTGCGGAGCCATACCACGAAGGGTTTTCCAGCACCTTTACCAGTGCACTGGGGAGGCTCCCTCCGCCGGATTTCGTTACGGTGCCGGAAAGAGTCGAATTGAGCGGGTCCGCCGCAGGGTTCACCAGTAGATTACTGAGTTCGGAATACTGCCACCCGCGTTCACTTTGCCAGAGGGTGTATACCGTGACTTTTTTAGCTCCCGTGTCGCTGTTATTCCAGGGGAGGACGGAAACAGCGCTTCCATTCCGGGAGGCGAAATCCACTCGTGTCGCACGGATAAATTGAACCCCACCCTCGACGATGGTTTGGGATGGGTAATTGCCGATATCGTAGGCAATCGGCGGTGTAAAATTTGAATTCGAGTGAGTGGCTGTTGTGACCAGCAGCATGTAATACGACAAATTCTTGAGTTTTTCGATCTGCTCCTGCCCAAGGTTACTGGCCAGGCTTTTGGTTCGGGACTGGACCAGGGAGGTCGACATATAACGGAACGTCCCGATGGCTGCCAGAACACTGATACTGATAATCGAGATGGCGATCATCAGTTCGACCAACGTCATGCCGCGATTCCCCGAGAAACGGTTCCCCCCCGTTTTTATCATGATCAGTATTTACATAGATTAACACTAAATTGCAACTTAATTATAATTGAATTGATATTTTTTACAGCTCTGATATAGACGAAGAATTCAATGCGATTCTATTAGACATCAGTAGTTAGGATTAGGGATTAGGGGACGCTGTTTAGTTTTGCACTTTTTCGTCATCAGCGTCGTCAATTCGAGAAAAAGTGCAAAACTAAACAGCGTCCCCTACCCCCCTACCCCATTCGAGGGAGGGTCAGCGTGAAGCGTGTCCCGCGGCCCAATCCTTCGCTGTGGGCATGAATCGAACCACCGTGTTTATCCAGAATACGCAACGCCGCGGAAAGACCTAAACCACTCCCCTGATTCATCTTGGTCGTAAAGAATGGCCGGAAAATCGTTTCGAGCTGATCCGGGTTAATACCGACTCCGCTGTCCGCAATCACCACGTCAAACATTTCCTGGTCTTTGGACCGCAGACGCCACCATTTCCCCCGGCGTATCCAATACAACCCCAGTTCAAGATCACCGCCCTCCGGCATCGCCTCCACCGCATTCTGCAGGACCGCCACAATGGCCTCTGCCAAAAGAACGGAATCGCCCTGAACGATAGACGGGGTATCCATCCCCTGGACATTCAGCCGAATGCCCTGTCGGGGAAGCTGCGGCTGAACCGTATCCAGCGCGCACTGAATGGCATCCCGTAAATCCATTCGCTGCACATCGATTTCTTCAATACGGCCCAGGTTGAGCAGCTTCTGAAGGATGGTCTTACAGTGGTCTACCTCCTGCTGAATCTGCACCAGATCTTTCTTCATTTTCGCAGGAAGATCACGCTGGTACGACAACACTTCGGCATTCACCCGGATGGTGGTCAAAGGCGCCTTGATCCGATGAGCAATTTCAGCGGAAATCTGCCCCAGAACCACCAGCCGTTCCATATGGAAAAGACGCTCACGGTGCTGCAACTCCATCTTTTTCCGATCTTCGTTCGAATCCCGGGACAGCATGGCTGTAAAGGCAGCGACGATCCAGAGATACGGAATGCGCAGCCAGAACTCGGTTCCAATCGTGATTTGGCTCGAGGACCGCAAGGAAGAATAGGCATATAAAAGAGTCGCCAATGATGCGATGATGAAACTCTGAAGCATATTCTGCGTCAGAGCTGTTCCCAGGATCACCAGAAAATAGGTCAGGTAAAGATCAGAATCCGGGCGCTGAGCCCACTGCAAAATGACGGAGGAAATAATCACATCAACAACAAACAAGGCTGCCTGGATTTTGGACTGCGCAAGCCATCCGAGAGGCGCCAAAGCCACAAAAGCGAGCAGCCCACTTAACCCTGAAACTAAGAAAATCCAGCAGATAACGGATTCTACCGCGAGCTCTTTGTGATAGAGAAAAAAGAGCAGCAGGATGACGGTCAAAAGACCTTGAAAAATGAAGTAGGTACTTCGACGTTCACTCATGAGGGAGGGGAGAAGCGGTATCCCGACTTCGGGATGGTTTCAATCCAGCGGGCGTTTGGCCCAAGTTTTTTGCGCAGGTTTTTGATATGGGTGTCGAGGCTGCGCGTGGAGACATCCGAACCGTAACTGGATGTGTTTTCAATCAGATACGACCGTGTCAGTGTTTTGCCCGGTCGAGTCGCCAGGAGACAGAGGACTTCGAATTCCCTCGGTTGGAGGTGGAGACGTTTGCCGTTGAGGGAAGCGATGCGATTGATTGAATCGAGAACGAATCCCCGGACACGAATCACTTTTTCTTCTTGTGCCTGCAAACGCGTCCGCCGCAGGACCGCCTGAATGCGTGCCAGAAGCTCCATGGCCCCAAAGGGCTTGCACACATAATCATCAGCCCCCAGATTTAATCCCAGTACACGATCCCCTTCACTGGAAAGGCCTGTCAGGAAAATTACAGGAATTCGCTTGGTTGCCGCATTCTCCTTCAGGTTTTTTAAAATTTGGCGGCCATCCCCCCCCGGCAATTTAATATCGAGGAGAATTAAATCCGGTTTATAGGCAACCGCCTCCCGGAGGCCCCCTTCCGGAGAGCTCACGGAACGGAATGAAATTCCAGGCTCTAAAGAAAAGGTCTTCTTTATCGCCTCGGTAATCCCGGGATCATCTTCCACAACGAGAATTCGCGGCATGGTTCTTTCACCAATTCACAATTTGCACACACTCCACACACACAATATTCACCCAAGGTGCTTAGACTTAGAGCGTGGCCCGATTAACTTTCCTTAACCGTTTATATAGGGTTTGGCCTGATTTTCAAGGGAAATCAGGGCTGTCGCTGGTCGAACTGATGGTGACCATTATGGTCCTCGGTATTGGCATTATCGCCAGTTTCGGGGCTTTTGGCGGCATCCAGAAAGCCATCCAGTACTCCAAGGCCAGGACCTTGAGCTCCAACCTGGCACATGAAAAGATGCAGATCGTCATGCAGAAACCCTACTATGAAATCCTCGTCACAACAAACCCGGCTTATGATACGCGCTTTACCCCCTACCTTCCCTATGACCCAGGTTACTTCCCTCCGGAAACACTATTGGAAGGGAGCATCCGGTTTACGCGCCTGACCTATATTCAAGTGGTGCAGGAAAACTCAGGCGTTATTCAAGTGCTTCCTCCCGGCTCCGGAGACACCGGGATGCGCCAGGTCACGGTGTCTGTTGTCTGGCAAAACGGCTCGGACTACAGATTTCACAGTTTACAGAATGTCATCAACAACCCGAACACCATCATGTCCAACGCCGTTATTAAAGGCCGGGTGAGTGACACGCTCACCACCGCAGGGGTCCCCTCCGCCCTGGTGGATGCCGCTGAAAACGTTGGCTGGCGGGACACCTCGAACGCCTCGGGAGACTACACGATCAATCTGGCTCCGGGGACATTTAATTTCGTCGCCACCGCTCAAGGCTACTATCCCAAAACCGTCATGGTTTCCATCGCGCCCAACACCACGGTCACTCAAGATTTTTCATTAACTCCCATCAGCACCGGCACGATCCAAGGGAACGCCTGGGTCAACAACCATCTGGTCATCAGCCAGGTGGTCGCCAGCACCGGGACGTCCGGAGGCCTTGAATTCATTGAACTCTACAATCCGACGACCAGCGCCTGGAACATCGCCTCCAATGTCGCCGCTAACGAGCCGGCGGTCTGGCCCGTCGTTAAAAATGTGGATGACGTCATCGCACGGCATCTGGTTTTCGTCAGCAGTTACGTCAAGTCTAACGCTTACTATCTCATTGCGAACACAAATGACGGATCCAATAACTGCACCACCCTGACGGCGGGTGGAACCGTCGTGCAGCCGGATGCCTGCTGGCGGTACGTCAACTATCCAAATCATGCGATCCAGAAACCGTTGGGATCAGGCGGTGGAGGAGGAATTTCAACACCCGATGCCGGCGGCATTTGTCTGGCCAATTCGAATTCAACACCCCCTTCATCAGCCGGCAAAATTGACTGCATCGCCTGGAACGGCGGTTCCGGCTTCGCGGATTTCAATTATGCGGAAGGAACTGCCATTTCTCCGACTGGAGCCACCGGCTTGATCGCCGGAGAACAATTTATCCGGAGA
The DNA here is from genome assembly GCA_041660185.1 of Elusimicrobiota bacterium. Lineage (NCBI taxonomy): Bacteria > Pseudomonadati > Elusimicrobiota > Elusimicrobiota bacterium. Next base: position 113,978 of record JBAZWU010000002.1, read on the forward strand.
ACGGATACCGGCACGGTCATCAACTTAGCGCATGGGAACGCCTACGACAGCGGCAACAACCTGGTGGATCTATTTGATCAAACAACTTTTTCAGACCCTCCGCGGGCAACAGCCAGCGGCACGGCTCGAACCCCTATCGCAGGCACTCCGGTCGCGGGGGCCATTGTTTCGGTCAACGACAACACCTCGTCCCCCTCCAGCACCACGTTAACAGGAAATCCGCCTTATGCCTCGTTTACAGTGCCCGGCGTTGCCACAGGAACCTGGAGTGTCTTCATAGACAGCGGCACATCTTCCGCCACTATTGACAATGTCGTGGTCACCAGCAACGCCATCACCCGGATCCCGAATACCGTTACCACGCCGACGTGGCCGGACAACGGGGTGTACTCTTCTTTCCTGTCCAACAACAACCTGGTCGGCACCATCAGCGGCAGGGTCACCAACGTCACGGGGGGCATCATCAGCCCTGCGATCGTGGTCACCATTGGCGGCGCCAGCGCAACGGTGGGAGCTTCGGGTAACTTTTCGATCCGCCTTCCGACCGGGACCTATAACGTGGTCGCTAACGCCAGCTGCGCCAATTCCAGCTATGAAAGCCAGACTCAAACCAATGTCAACGTGACCCTGGGCGATGTGACCGCGAACATCAACTTTTTTCTGGCCCAAGGCGGGAAAATCAGCGGATGGATCACCCGCGACGGCACGAATCCATTGCCGGCGGTTTCCGTGGTGGCGCTTGATTCGAACGGACAGGCGCAGGCTACGGAAGTCTCCGGATCAAACGGACAATTTCTTCTGCTCAACCTGACAACTGGAACGTACACGGTGCAGCCGGTCCTGGACACCAAGGAAATGTCCAGCCCGGTCAGCAACAGCGTCACGGTGGCCGCCGGAACAACGGTATCGGCCGGCACCTTCACGATTGTCGGAGCCATGGGATCCATTACCGGAAGCGTTACCGCACTCGGGAAACCGATTCAATCCGGCACTCTCATTGTGGCCAGCACCTCTGCGATTACGGTTCCCCCTGCAACGCTTAACGCCGCCACGCTGATGGGAGCCGCTTATTACGGCGGCTCAAGCAATGAGGATGGCACGTATTCGCTGGATGTCCGGGGGAGCACCACGTCTGTCTATACGGTCACCGCCTTTTATATGCGGCTGAACGGGCAAATTCCCGCCATCAGCTCAGGGACTCGAACGAACATTACCGTGAACGCCGGCCTCACCACGTCGGGGGTGAACTTTTCATGGTAAAGCGCAACAACGGGGTTACTTTAACGGAACTCCTCATGGTCCTGGCCATCCTTGGATCGATCGCCCTTCTGAGTCCGCCGATGCTGCGGCAGGCGACCAATTTCTTTATCCTGGGACGCGCCAGACTGGAACTTCAGCGTGAAGCGCGGGGGGCCATGTACATTATCACCCGCGAACTGCGGCAGGCGCAGTCCTCAACGATCACGATCACTCAGAGCAGCGGCCAACCGTATTACTCGCAGATCAGTTTCACTAATGCTCAGGGGAAATCCGTCACCGTGGCGCAAAGCGGGAGCAATCTCACGCTGACCCTGGGGACAACCGTTTCCACCCTGACCAGAAACCTGGCCTATCTGGCCTTTACTTTCCCCAGTTCCGACGATATGACGATTGTGTCGGTATCGATGACTCTGCAGCAACAAATTTACGGAGGCGCCATTAAAGCGTTGCACATGGCCTCGGAAAAGATACGGGTGATGAACTAATGAACCTCACGAATCGCGGACAGGTGCTTCCCATGGTGTTAGGGCTGATGGCGGTGCTGGTCATTGTGGTTTTCAGTCTGGTGAGCTGGCTTCAGACCGACTCGGCACTGACGGTTAAACAACAGAAAAAAACAGATGCCGTTAACCTGGCCGAAGCCGGAATCGATCGGGGCACCTGGAAACTGCAAAGCGCCACCTCGACCTGGGCGGCGGCTGAAAGAGGAACGGTGATCGCCGGATACAATTTCGATGTCACGTATACGGATATCCCTGGCGGAAGCTACCGCATCCGGTTTGCTTCCGGGCCAGCGGATTCGCAAGTCACGATCACGGCGGAGGGACGCGATGTGGTCAACCAACAAACACGGGCGATTCAGTGCGTCCAGCTCAACCAGACCATTTACAGCGCCATGATGTCCGGCGGGAATATCACCTGGTCAAGAGGTCTAGGAGTGTTCTGGGGCCCGCTCATCGCTCAAGGAAATATTCAGCTGATGGACAACTATGTGGCGCTCTGGTACTCCCCCAGAAAATATGCCAAAGGAGCCGTGATCGGTACGGCCACTTATCCCAGAGATACAAACAATATCACCCCACCGAACACAGATAACACAGAATGGTGGTCCAACTATTCCGGAATCCCCAATGTTCCCATTCTGGATTTCGCGGCTCTGCGCTCTTCGGCCGCAGCGACCGGGACATTGAATGTCTACGGATGCCGGTCCACTCAGGGGGGGGCAGGCACCCTGGGGAGTGCCACCCGATGGGATACACGATCTTCATGTTCCTCATCAGGCAGTCACGCGACCCACTTCGGCAACCCGTGGAGCCATCCCAAATCAGCCCGGCTTAACCCGAATACAGATTATGTCTGGTATTGGGATGGCGACGTGACTCTGAGCGGAGGCAGTTCCTCCAACCAAAGCACAGGATTGCGCGGGACCGTCATCGTCCGAGGGAATCTCACCATCGACACGCCTGGAGAATACAACTATACAGCCAGCGTCCCGTCTAAAGCCTGGCAGCAACATCAAAAACTGCTCAAAACCACTTACGACACGTCCTCTTCCGGTGAATACCCGGCAGATACCGGGTATCACCAGAGTGCCAGTACATTCAACTTCGGGACAACCACCTTTTGCGTACCAGGTGCCGGCTGCGGCTGGAGAACTACCGTCGGCATCCGGGGCCTCACCTATGTCGGAGGAAACCTGACCATTCTGAAATACTTGGACTTTCACGGCGCGGTCTGGGTCAATGGATCTGTCACAGCCAGCGGAGGGACCTCTTCAACATTTTGCGGCATTTTCTACAACGACTCCTTGGAAGTTCCAACTTTGAACGTGATACTACTCCGCCAATCCTGGCAGGAAGTGCCTCCCAGCACCACCGCCTGGGTGCCATAAGCATAAAGCATCTTAAAATATAGGCCTTTTTTCACTTGCACAAGGGGACGTTGTTTAGTTTTTCACTTTTCCCGAATTGACGACGTTTTCAACAAACAACTACAAAACTCAACAACGTCCCCTACCTCCCTCTCCCTTTAAATATAGGTCTTTTTTCATCTTGTAATTTAGGGAAAACGGGGTACTATTGAATATGCCTTGTAAAATTGCGAGGGGTGATGGCTTCCTCACCCTGGAGTCGATTCTTGGAATTGTTTTGTTGACGATCGTTGCCATCGCGGCATCCATCAGCGTCATTAAAACCACCCAAGCCATTACCCATACCCGGATGGCCAAAAAGGCCGCCCTGATCAGCGAGATGGTGTTGGAACAATACAAGGCCCGTTCCTCGCAGGTCTTCAATGCATTGAACTTATACGATTATCCTCACGATAGATCGCAACCGCAGACGTTTGAAAATTCAGTCCCGGTTCAGGAATTCTTTGGCACGAATAACCTGAAGGGCGATTTCCGCATTACCTCGTCAGCCAACTACAACGCCACGATGTCCCAATGCACCGTGACGATGAAAATCTGGTGGAAAGACGCCAAGGGGATCAACTCGTCGTCATTCAGCCGGATTTTTGTCGAAACAACCCCATCCCCTCCCGGGGCGACCGTCCACGTGTATGCCAAGATTCCCTGCGACGGGCACACCGATTCCGACTACCTCATCAACCACCCCTGCCCGGGAGTGCCCGGCGTGACCGTGAGCGCGCCGTCACAAGCCAACTCCGCCAACAGCGTGAAAAGTTCCCCCACCAACGACAGCGGGTGGACAGCCTTGAGCGGGGTCTGGACAGGCGACGCCACCACGACTCAAATCCCGTTTACAGCGCAAGCGGCGACGCCGTCAGAATTCCATGTCCGGCGGAGTGACCCGAACTTCAAACAAGGTTATTACAAAGAGACTATCGACTCTTGCGGTTATGCGAGTTATAGCTTGGAAGATGCCGTGTCATCGGAAGTCAGGGAAAATAATTCGCCGATTGTCATGTTCTCCAATTACCGGCCGGCAGGAACCATCTCGGGGTACGTGCGTTACAACGGCTCAGGCTTGACCAACCAACACGTGGGAGTCCGGATCAATTATTCGGGGAGTGATACGGGCCCTGAACCTTGGATGGTATACGGGGACACCTACAGAACAGACTCCTGTGGATTTTTGACCGCATCTAACGTATCGGACGGCTATTATGAATTTAATAATGTTATACCTACGGCTACGAATGGTATTTTTCTCCGGGCTGACACGTATTATCTGCTGGGTTATGAGTCCACATTTCCCGGTACCCTCTTCGAAACCCGTTGGGAATACAACAATCTCCACCCTTCGGACCCGAATTTTGTGCCGGGTTATTTCACAGGGGGGCCGACTACTCCTGCCGCCTGGAACACGTCAGCTCAAATGCCCTCCATTACCCAGAATTTGACGATCCATAAAAAAGGAACGGTCACGATTCGCTTAATTGACAGCGCCAGCGGGAACCTTGTGTCAAATCCGAATATGCAATTGGCGGTTGCCGTGGAAGGATTTCCCTATAGCGATCTCCCGCATGGTGACTATTATCGTCTCTATTCCACCCCTGACACAAACAGCGGCACCATCTATCTGGACAATTATTTGTGGTCAGACAACATCAGCGACAACGATGCCAACAACGGATACATGCAGAACGATAACCTATTTCATAACGATCAGAAATTAGCGATCGCAGCCTGGATCCCTTATGGGGATCCCGTCTATCCAAAGGGTCTTTTTGGAGGAAATACAAACGCGCCATGGAGCTGCAGCACATCCTGGACGACTCCGCCGGTCACGATCGGATGTTTAGATCATGACTATTCCATTGACGTGAACATGGTTCAAAGCACCGAATTGAAAGTCTCTGTAAAAGACAGCGCCGGCTTTGCGGTGAGTGGAGTGAATTTTCACACGTTCAGCAACGGTTTGTCGCAGCTGGGGACCACGGATGCGGCTGGAGAATTAACGGTGGGAATTTGGCCGCCGTCGCCGCCGGGGTCAGTCACACTCGACAGCACTCTCTGGTCTGATGATCCGACTCTGAGCCATATGGTCACGGGGCAGAGAGTAATCAGTTTTGAAGAAAATTCAGCGGCGGTTACACCGTACGATGCGGGTCAAGCGGAGCCGGGCTGGAAAGGTTGGTCAGGAACCGCCCCTGCCGGTGCCCGCATAGCCGGGCAAATGCCTTTTGCCGTCAGGGTTCCGGACTCAACCGTTTACGGAGGCTATCGAGAAGTCGGGTCCTTTAAGACCGGCGACGATGGATCATACACCTTCGCAAGTAATTACAAATTTCCTTTTGTAAACAGGGGAATGTTTCAGGCCACACAGGATACGGTAAACCCCAACCTTTACGAGATGACACCTCCTTGGGATTACAATATGGTGTTATGGCGGTCGGAGACGATGCGGTCGCCGGCTTATGAGGGGTACGGCGATCCGCTTTACTACCCCTTAGGGTGGGGCAATACCGCTTACGTCCCCGGCCGGCTCTATCGATACAGGGTGCAGGGGCATCTCTATTATGACACCAACCGGCTTCAACCAGCTGCGAATGTCCCCATGGGCAATTGGTATACCGCTACCGCGTATGAGGATGGCACCCTCATGCCAAATATTACATCCGCTGCGAGTAACGTGACGGATACGAACGGTTATTACAATGCCTATTTCTACACCTGCGACGGAAACTTTGATGTTCAAGTTCAGCTCAGTGGTTCCTCTGGCTCCACGTATTCCATCGAGACCGTTCTTCCTCAGGCGGACGGCAAAACATGCGTCAACCTGCACGATAACGCGGGCCTGACGGCTACTCTTTCGGGCGGAACGGTTTATTGCTTCTTGACCAATCTCTTGACGCCGGAGACAGGGCTTGAGATGGATCTACAGGTCAAGTTGGGACATGTCGGAGGAATGTGATTAGATTTCGTCACTGGATAAAACGGTCCCGCGGCCTGTCGGTCATTGAACTGACGGTCTTTATGGCAGTGATCGGCATGATGGGGTTATGGGCCGTCGTTTTCCTCAAAACCAACACAAAAATCGGCCGCTTCTATGATCAATCCAACTTAGAGCGTAGCATGGACAAAGCGATGGATGCTCTTGTGAGTGATTTGCGGGAAGCCGACCCGGTCAGTATCGCCAACGACAATGTCTGGCCCATGAACCCTGACCATATCCTATTTACCCAGTCGGTTTACGATAACACGGGCAATTCCACTCAGGCTCGCTTTCAGTATGCCGTCTCTCCCGACACCCCAATGGTATTGGCCCGGTCCACGTGTAATGCCGATTGGTCCGTCTGCAATCCACAAACGTTGTTCACCCCCCCCAACCCATCTGACACGCTGCAGCTTTCTTTTACAAAAGATGTTAATCTTATCGTGGTCACGTTCTCTTGCAAGGCGGTCGGCATGCCACAGCCGTTTCAAAGAATCCGTCACGTAGCCATTCGGGGTTAATTATGATGTCCCATCGAAACAATCATGGAAGTGCGCTGGTCACCTTTATGATCTTGAGTCTTTTCGCGATCAGCGCCATTACGCTTTACAGCTGGTACAGCTGGATCCGCAGCCGCGAGAACGTCCATGGACTTGCCCGACAGCGGACACTGCATGATGCGGATTCGTGCCTGAGCAGCACCCTCCAATGGCTGCGCATTCCGACCGCGTCGTCCGACGTGCCGATGGGCGGCATCAAAACGCTCGACGAAAGCGTGGATCCCATCCTGTTTAACAGATGCCAGGTGACTCTCCGGCGAAACGCCGCTCCCGGCGATTATATCAGCGCGGATGTCAACAGCCTGAGCGAGACACCCGGGGGATCGACCGCCACCATCCATGCCACCATCCGGTTTACAACCGTCACGCAGTATTTTGCCGCGGTGGATGACACCCAACCCATTTCGGCTGGGACCCAGCTCGCCGCAGGAAGCGACCCCGCTAATTACGGGACCGTTTATGCTCCGAATCTGGTTTTTGAGTCCGGGGCTCTGATCACGATTGGTTCCGCCTACTATGCGGACACGGTTTCCCCCAGCGAAACACCGTCGAATGTTCAATTCTTTTTAAGTCCCTACCATGCCCAGAAACTGCCCGCGCGGCTCAATGTGGTTATGTTGGATTCGTCGATCAATCAGCTCTATAAGGGGAAATCCTCTCCTCTGATGGGTCCTCTCTTCATTGACAACAGCAATACCCTCCCTCCGAGCCCGACGCATGTGTATTTTGTGGAAGGGGATGTCACGATCGGGCCGCAGCCGCTCACCGTCACCGGCGTGTATGCCCTTTATGCCACCGGCGATATCCATATCCTGAATAATATCGGGCCGGCCCTCAATGATGCAGACTCCTGGATCGCGCTGCTCAGTGAAAAAACGATCCATCTGGACAAGGATGCGCCGGATGAGCTGACGCTGGTCGGAAATTTTATCGCCAATGCCGGCATGATAGCCGATTCTCCTGATACGCCTCGAGGGACAGCCGGCGGCTGCTCCTTGTCGATTACCGGCGGGGTTGTTGGCGGAAGAAGCTTGATTTTCTCTGAAGTCTGGAGGAATGAGAATGGTTGTAGCCGAACTTATCAATATAAACGCTTCAGCGGTGCTGACGAGGACAAGCTTTACCTGCCGAACGTCAGCACGGTGCTGGATTATCACGTCACCGCCGGCCGCGCCGTCCCCCTCTCCCAGCAGACAACTCCCCTGCCGCTAGACCGTTAGGGTTAGGGGACGCTGTTTAGTTTTGCACTTTTGAGCCATTCCAGGAGTTGGTTCTTTTGAGCCAGACACCGTCCTCGTACTCGGGACTTGGATACGCCAGCAATAGAGAGGTTGAGCCATTGAGCAACAGCTGTTCCCTGCAAGCCCAGCCAATCGATTGCCGCATAGACAACCATAGCCCGAGCCTCTGCGATGGGGCGGTGGCGATCGGTCGATAAGAGCGCATCGGCCTGGACTCCAGCATAGGCCGCGACCGCTTGTCGAAGATCGTCTCTCGAAAAATTCTTCCGGATATCTTGGTTCTGTCGCTCTTCCTTTTCGGCCAGACCTAGAATTTCTTCGACAAAAGTCCCTTCTCCCAGAATTCGCACGTCACCGCACTGCCGTTCGCCTGAGCGTTGAGCCTCCAGAACAGCATCTAGACCACCCAAGCTGCGAATAAGCCCTCCGCCTTCCAACCGGTCCTGATGACCCTGGGTCCATTTGTCTAAAACGAAGCGCTCGTAAGCGGGCTGTGCCTCTCGAACCGTCGGGCCGAACCGTCCCAGCATGGCATCAATGTCTTGCCAGGCCCTTGGAAATCGGCCGAGAAGGGAACTGTGGCTGGTCCAGGGATAAGTCGCCAGCTCGTCGGGCGTCTGGATCATTCCCACCCGAACAGGGTTCAGCGCGATGTAGCGAATCAGTTCAAGAAAGTAAGGATCTTCCTGGCAAATAATGGACTTATAGCGGTTCTGAAAAAGATGGCCGGCGCGGCGGTATTTGAGATTGAATTTGATGGCATATCCCGTAAGAAGCGGGTGCATCAACGAAACAAGTCTTCGGATCCCGCTCAGAATCAGCAGATGGATATGATTAGGCATCAAGGCCCAGGCGAAGCAGTGGCTACCTGATTCCAGGAGACTTTTGCCCAGGCGTGTTAGGAAATCGGCATAATCGTCAGGTGCACGAAAAATCCTTCGCCGCTCGATCCCGCGAACGATGACGTGATAATAGAGCCCAGGTATGTTAAGACGGGGTTGGCGAGGCATCTCTCACCTTAGAGACGCAAAAACCGGTTTTATTCATGGTCGGCGAGAAAAAAGTGCAAAACTAAACAACGTCCCCTATCCACATTTATTAAAATAGCTTTCGGATCGGGAGGATTGCTCCCGTCCGCCAGTCTTCTGGTATTTTGCAAAGAAAAGGAATCCCCTTATGAAATCCTGCTGCGAAAACAGATCTTCCGTGATAGACCTGACCAAACTCTATGGCCGTAACGTTTTTAACAACCGCGAGATGAAGAAGCGGTTATCCAAGGACGTGCTTCAGGCCTTCCGCAACACGATCGAAGAGGGCGCGCCCCTATCGTTGAAGGTTGCCGACGCCATCGCCAAGGCCATGAAAGACTGGGCTGTCGAACGCGGAGCCACCCACTATACCCATTGGTTTCAGCCGCTCACCGGCAAGACTGCTGAAAAGCATGATTCCTTTCTGTCCCCGATGCCGGATGGCAGCGGCATCATGGAATTCTCCGGCAAACAGCTGATCAAGGGTGAACCGGATGCGTCGTCTTTCCCTTCCGGCGGTCTGCGCGCCACCTTTGAGGCCCGAGGCTATACCGGTTGGGACACCACGTCTCCGGCGTTTTTAAAGGAAGACGACGCGGGGAATGTCACGCTCTGCATCCCGACGTCCTTCGCTTCCTACACAGGAGAGGCGCTCGACAAGAAAACACCGCTTCTTCGTTCCATGGAAGCGGTCTCCAAGCAGGCGCTGCGCGTGCTGCGCGCGCTGGGCAATAAAACCTCCAAACGGGTCACCTCGACCGTAGGCCCGGAGCAAGAGTACTTTCTGATTGATAAGGAATACTTTGATCAGCGGCTTGACCTGATCTTGACCGGTCGGACGCTCTTCGGCGCTCCGCCCCCCAAAGGCCAGGAGCTGGAAGACCAGTACTTCGGTGCGATCAAAGACCGTATCTCCAAGTTTATGCGCGATTTGGACATCGAACTCTGGAAAATGGGCATCCCTTCCAAGACGAAACACAACGAAGTGGCACCCGCCCAATACGAGATGGCTCCGATCTTTTCAACCACCAATATCGCGGCTGACCAGAACCAGCTCGTGATGGAGACCATGCAGAAAGTGGCGCTGCGGCATGAGCTGGCCTGCCTCCTGTATGAGAAGCCTTTCGCGGGCGTGAACGGCTCCGGAAAGCACAATAACTGGTCGCTGGCCACCGACGACGGCTTGAACCTGCTCGAACCCGGCCGCACGCCGCACGAAAATGGTCAGTTCCTTGTGATCCTTTCGGCGCTGATCATGGCCGTGAACAAGCATGCGACCAAGCTGCGCGCGGCCGCCAGTAATCCGGGCAATGACCTGCGCCTGGGCGCCAACGAAGCTCCGCCGGCGATTGTTTCGATCTTCATGGGTTCTGAGTTGACAGACATTCTGGAAAATATCGCGGCCGGCCGAAAATCCGAGTCCAAAGACCATGGTTTCCTGAGCGTCGGGGTAGACAGTCTGCCGCCCGTGCCCAAGGATAACACGGACCGCAACAGGACTTCCCCCTTCGCCTTTACCGGAAACAAGTTTGAGTTCCGCATGGTGGCCTCCTCCGCCTCCATCTCCGGTTCAAACACGGTTCTCAACACGATCGTAGCCCAAGCGCTCGATGGTATTGCCACGCGTCTGGAACACACCAAAGACGTGAACAAGGAATCCGCCCAGATCGTCAAGGACGTGATGCGCGAACATGGTCGCGTGATTTTCAACGGCAACAACTATTCAGACGAATGGGTTCAAGAAGCCAAACGCCGCGGCCTGCCGAGCGTGAAATCCTGGATCGAGTCCCTCGCTTCCATGAACACCGCCGAGGCGCATGCGCTCTTCAAAAAATACAAGGTCCTTTCGCCGCGGGAACTGGAATCCCGCTACGAAATTTACCTTGAACAGTACGCCAAACATATCAACATCGAAGCCCGGACCGCCATGACCATGACCCGAACGTTGTATCTCCCGGCGGTCATCTCCTACACCGGCGAACTCGCGCACACCGTGACTCAGCTGAAAGCCTCCGGCGCTTCCGCGGATGTTCAAAGTGAGCTGCTGAATAAGATCTCGCTTCTGCTCCAATCCGCCACGAAAAAACTGACAGCCCTCGAAGAGGCCACGGCCCAGGCGAACAGCATAGACGAAACGAAGAAGAAGGCGATGGCCTTCCGGGACAAGGTCTTCCCGGCCCAGGCAGACCTGCGAGAAGACATTGACCAGCTGGAAATGCTGTTGCCGGATAATCTCTGGCCGGTACCGACCTACGCGGAGATGCTGTTCAACCTCTAAATAAAGGTCCCTTTAAGGGAACAAAAAGGCTTGGACTGACGTCTAATTCGGGATGGAGGTTATTCGTGCCGCCTAACCGAATCGCTGTTCTTCTTCTGGGGCTTTTGATCACGCCGGTCTTTGCCGAATCGCCCGCCGTTTTGACCTGGCCCGATTGCGTGCGGTTAGCCGCGGAGCGCAATCTGGATCTTCAGTCCAACCGGCGGGCCCAGCAGTCGAGCCGCGCCGCCTACCTGGGCAGTTATAACGGTATTCTCCCCCAGTTATCCCTGCAGAACAGTTACACTAAAGGGAAAGCCTCCACAGACAACTCCGCAAGTGAATCCTGGCGGGCTCAAGGGACGGCCAGCCTCAACCTGATCAATTTCAACCAGTGGGCAACCATCCGCTCCACGAAAGCGTCCTGGCAGCAGAGCCAGGCGAATTTCGGCACGTCTTCCACCAACGTCCTGTTCAACCTCTATAAGGCTTTCGCCGGAACGCTCTACGCCCAGCAGCAAATCTCGGTGGCCAAGAAAATCCAGGCGATCTGGCAGACGGACGCGGAGCTGATTCGGCTCCGCTACGCATCCGGACGGGAATCCAAAGGGAATCAGATGCGAACCGATGCGGAACTGCTTCAGGCCCAGGTGGATCTCCTGCAAGCCGGACGGGATCTTCGCGTGGCGCAGCAGACCCTGAGCCAGGTTCTCGGGGAGGAACAATACAAGGCATGGATTGTGACCGGCACCTGGACTTCTGGATCGCTGCCTCCATCACCACCCAATCTGGACCTTCTGCTCGACCATGAACCCCGACTCCTGGCGCAGCAGGCGCTGATCGACCAGGCCCGGGCCGCTGTGGCCAGTGCACACAGTTCCTTCTGGCCAAATGTTTCCGTGTCGTATAACCGCGGTTTCCAAGATTCAACTGAATTTCCAACCGCCAATCCCTACTGGACCTTTACCGGACTTCTGAACTATCCCCTCTTTGGCGGCGGCCCGACCGCGACGTATTTTGCTTCAGCTTCGGCCCAGCGGAGCCTGGAAAAGGCTCAATTAGACCTGCGCGCCCTGCGCAATCAGATTCGCTCGGATCTGGAAAGCGCCTGGTCGGGTTATGTTCAAGCCGTTGACCAGGTCCGGACACAACGCGCCTTCCTGGAAGCCGCCCGGCAACGACGGGAGGAATCAGACATCCGTTACCAGAGCGGGCTGATGTCCTTCGAGGAATGGCAGTTGGTGGTGGCGGACCTGGTCAATTTCGAAAAAAGTTATTTGAAGTCGCAGCAAAATCTATTGTTGGCGGAAGCCCAGTGGCGCTTCGCCGCCGGCGAACAACTTGGAGACCGTTTATGAACCCCTTGCTCCGTCATCCCCCGCGGGTTCTGGCGGGGGATCTATGGTTTTAAGGGAAATCAAACAACCTTGTGTCTATTTGCTAGCCAGTTGTCGCAATGGAACACTGTACGTCGGCGTGACCTCCAATCTTGTTAAACGCGTATGGGAGCATAAGCAAAATCTAGCAGACGGGTTCACTGAACAATATGGCGTCCATTTATTGGTCTGGTATGAAATGCATCCTACGATGGAATCCGCTATCAGTCGCGAAAAAGCTTTAAAGGACTGGAATCGTACCTGGAAAATCAGACTGATCAAGAAAGATAATCCTGAATGGCAGGATTTATGCGATACCTTAACCTGAGTGGGTCCCCCGCCAGTGACTGCGGGGGACGACAGAAAAGCAGGAGACATCCATGAGCAAAAAATGGTGGAGTTTGTTAGCCGTTATTCTGATCACCGGCAGCGCGTACTTTTTCTGGATGAGGGGACGGGACAAATCTAAAAGCACTGAGCTGACGACCCAGACGGTGACCGCCACACAGGGGTCGATCGAAGACCGCGTCGAGGCCACAGGAACGGTGCAGCCGCTGAACCGCGTGGAGATCAAACCTCCGATCGCCGGCCGCGTTGAAAAACTGATATTGGGCGAAGGGGACCGCGTCAAAGCCGGTGACATCCTGGCCTGGATGAGCTCGAGCGATCGCGCGGCCATTCTGGATGCCGCCCGCGCCCAGGGCCTGGAAGAAGTCAAGAAATGGGAAGATGCCTACAAACCCACCCCGATCGTGGCTCCGCTTTCTGGAGTCATTATTCTGAAGAATGTCGTGGTGGGGCAGACGGTGGATGCCTCGACCGTGCTCTACGCCATGTCCGATAAACTGATCGTCGTGGCGGACGTTGACGAAGCCGATATCGGGCGCGTACGAATGGATATGCCGGCCGTCATCACGCTCGACTCTTATCCGGATGCTCCTATCCAGGGGAAGGTTTTCCAGATTCTGTATGAAGGCAAGAATGTTTCTAATGTCATCACCTACGGCGTAAAAATTGAGCCCGCGAATATTCCTCCGTTTTTCCGTTCCCAGATGACGGCCAACATCAATCTCATTTCAAACAAGAAGGAAAATGTTGTCCTCTTGCCCGCGGCGGCGATCTATCCCACAACCTCGGGAGAGCGGCAGGTGTATGTCCCGGGGCCCGATGGGAAACGTGTCCCCCGCACCGTGCAGGTGGGACTGGAAAACGGCGACCAGGCGGAGATCACGGAAGGGATTGCGGCCGGCGAGCAGGTCCTGGTCACGCGCAAGCGCTACACGCCCCAACAGGCGGCTTCTTCGAGTCCTTTGATTATGGGTGGTCCGAAACAGAGCCAGCAGCAAAGTGGCCAGAGCACCCGGCGCAGCAGCAGCGGAACACATTAATGATTCACCTCGAACACCTGAGCAAGGTCTATCAGATGGGCGACACCCGCCTGGAGGTGCTGAAGGATATCAATCTCAGCATCACCGAAGGCGAATTTGTCGCCATCGTCGGTCCTTCCGGATCCGGCAAGTCCACGCTCATGCAGATTCTTGGCCTTCTCGACCGGCCCACGAGCGGCACCTACCGGCTGATGGGGCATGATGTGTCCGAGTTGACCGATGACCAGGGTGCCGCGCTTCGCTCAAAGACCATCGGCTTTATCTTCCAGATGTTTAACCTGCTGGCCCGCACCACCACGATGGATAACGTTCTGCTGCCGATGATCTATTCGGGAGCGCCCAACCGTGACGAACGGGCCCGGGAACTTCTGTCCGAGGTGGGCCTGTCCGACCGTATGGACCACAAGCCCAACCAGCTCTCCGGCGGGCAGCAGCAGCGCGTGGCCATCGCCCGCGCGCTCGTGAACCGGCCCAAGATCCTTTTTGCCGACGAACCCACAGGGAACCTGGCGTCCGACCAGGCGGACGATATTCTTCGTCAACTGGATGTGCTCAATCACGGCGGGATCACCGTCATCCTGGTGACGCACGACCCGGATATCGCGGCCCGCGCCCGGCGGATCATCCACCTCAAAGACGGCACGATCGTGGCCGACGAATGTAAAACAACTGCACCCTCATCCGGCTTTCAGCCACCTTCTCCCTCCACAGGGAGAAGGGACGACTCCCTCCCCCTGATGAGGGGGAGGGTTGGGGTGAGGGACGAAAACCAAGGAGCCGAGCTACTGGAACACCCCCAATTCAGTTTCGCCGAATTTAAAGAATTTTCCGCTTCCGCGCTGTGCGCCATCGCGGCCAATAAAGTCCGCAGCAGTCTCTCGATCCTCGGCATTCTGATCGGCGTGGCCGCGGTCATCGCCATGCTGGCCATCGGGAAAGGCGCACAGAAGGCTGTTGAAGAGCGGCTGTCCGGTCTAGGATCCAACCTGGTCATGCTGATGCCCGGATCCCCCAGCCTGCACGGCGTGCACGGGGAGAGAGGCAGCGCCAGCCGGCTGACTCTGGAAGATGTCAAGGTGATCGCCCGAAGCAACCCGAACATCGTCCGGGTGGATGGGAACGTCAGCGGCAGCGCCCAGGCTGTCTACGGCGACAAGAATACCAACACACAGATCACCGGCGCCCTGCCGGTTTACGCGGAGATGCGCAATGCCCGCCCCTACTATGGCCGTTTTTACACGGAAACCGAAAACCTGGAGCAGGCGCGCGTCGCGGTTTTAGGTCAGACGGTCGTCAACAATCTCTTCGGCAAGGAAAATCCCGTCGACAAAACAATTAAGATCAACCGAATCAGCTTTCAAGTCATCGGGGTTCTCCCGATCAAAGGCGGCGGAGGATTTCGCGACCAGGACGATGTCATCATGCTGCCGCTCAACACATCCATGAGCCGCGTTCTTGGGAAAAAATACCTGAATAATATTTTTATCGAATGCGCCTCCCCTGACACGATTTCCGAAGTCATACAGGATGTCTCCGCGCTGATGCGCAAACGGCATCGTCTGCCGGCCTACAAGGAAAATGATTTCGACTTGCGCAACATGGCGGATATTCAAGCGGCCCTTCAGGGCACGACGCAAACGTTCACGCTGCTCCTGGGAATCGTCGCCGCCATTTCGCTTTTAGTCGGCGGCATCGGCATCATGAATATCATGCTGGTGTCGGTGAGCGAGCGAACGCGGGAGATCGGCCTGCGCAAAGCGGTGGGCGCGGCCCGCCGGGCCATTCTGGTGCAGTTTCTCCTGGAAGCCGCGATTCTGTCCACCCTGGGAGGACTCATTGGAATTGGAATCGGGTTGAGCGTTTCCGTCGTCATGTCAAAACTGGCGGGATGGGCCGCGGATGTCAGTCTCCAATCCGTTCTGCTGGCTTTTGTTTTTTCCGCCGGCACCGGCATTGTTTTCGGCTTCTGGCCCGCGCGCAAAGCATCGCTGTTATCTCCGATTGAAGCGCTACGTTATGAATAGGGAGGCTTCTGTGAACGACCTGCGACCGACACGCTCCGCCCTCTGGGGAACCTTTTTTCTACTGGCCACCGGTCTTGGAACCTTTTCCGTTTTTTCCGCTCCGGAACAGAAAGAACGCGCTGTTTCAGCTCTGGAACAGGCGGTTCAGACGGATTCGGCCAATGATGAGCTATGGCTGCATCTGGGGTTTGCCTACCGTAAAGTCGGACAGATGGACCAGGCTCAAAAAGCGTTCGAGAAAGCGGCCGCATTGAACCCGCGCTCCCAGGATGCTTCCTACATGCTCGGGCTCATCTACGAAAGCAAGCACCAGGACCAGGACGCGCTTCGCGCCTGGCAACAGCTGCTGTCGTCGACGAACGATCCCGCCAAGCGCGAGACCGCCACTAATCATATTCATCATCTAAGCCAATGAACCGGACGGCTTTTTATCCGCTGGCAGCCGTACTCTCCCTGATCGTTTCCGGGTGCGTCTCACCGCAGATCGCGGTGAACGCGCATGCCGACTTCAGCCGCATCCACCGTGTGGCGGTCGCGGCGTTTGGCGGAACGGGCGGCGATGTGGCTGCTGACCTGCTGATTCAGGATCTCCTGGGGCGTGGAGCGGATGTCGTAGAACGCCGCCAGCTCGATTCGGTTCTGCACGAGCAGCATTTGGCGGCGGAAGGACTTTTGGACCCCTTAACGGTGAAAAAGATCGGTAAGATTCTGGGGGTGGACGCGATTTTTGTCGGTACCGTTGCCTCTAACACCCCCAGTCAGAGCTACCTGGTCACATCGCCCCGCCACAGCCTCACCGTGGACACCGTCACCCCCGTGGGAAGCGCCAATCTTTATCCCGAAGGATCGGTGATCGGCATACCGGATTCGCAGGTGGTGACCTCCGCGGCTTCCGCCTCCCTGATCGCCCGGATGGTCGACGTCGAGACAGGGTCCATCCTCTGGTCCGGCCGGATGAGCTATGAAGGCTTGGACAGCCAGAATGCCATGGCTGGAATTACCTCTTCTCTGGCCAAATCGCTCATCCCCCTCTGGCCGGCGCTGCACCCGTAAGCCAAATTCGCCAACGTCGTCATCCCCTGCGCTCACTGGCAGGGGATCCACCCTGTTTCTATGCCTAGATTCCCCGCCAGCACCCGCGGGGAATGACGACATTAGGGAGGTCCATTCTTGCAGACAAGAACGCATCTATCGAAAAACTCTATTTGTGGTATTTTTCTCCGGCGAGAATCGTAAACGAACGGTAAAGCTGTTCGAGCCAGATCACCCGGGCCAGCTCATGCGGGAAGGTTAACGGCGAAAGCGAGAGAGACGTTGGACAGGCCTTGAGCACAGCAGAGGAAAGACCGACCGGGCCACCTATGAAAAACGCCAGGGATCCAAAGGTCTCGATTTGTTTTTCCAGGAATTGGGCCAGCCCGGGGGTGGTGAAGGATTTCCCGGCGGGAGTGAGCGCGATGCGGTTCCGGGCAGAAGCGCTCACCTGCAACAACGCTTCGCCTTCCTTTTCCGCGGCGCGCGCGTCCGGCAGCCCCTGGCCGACCCAATCCTTCACTTCAACAACGTCCAGCGTCGTGTAACGGGTGAGCCGTTCGACGTAAATGTCCTGCGCCGACCGCCAATGCGCCTGACGCAGCTTTCCCACCACCGCTATCCGAAGAAGCCCCCGGACCGCCATACGCTACTGAAGGTCGAACGTGACCTGAATGGTTGACGTAAAACCCTGTTCTCCTGCCGCAATAGGTTCAGCGGCACCCGCGACTTCCATCGCTCGGGAAGCCATAAAATGCCGCCCGGGCCAGGCGATCGGACCGGACTGGTTAACGGTCCGGACCGCTCCCAGGCGAGCCCCGGCCGCCTGCACGAGAACGTCGGCTTTGGCTCGCGCATCTTCCATGGCCAAGGCCAGCGCCTTTCGCTCCAGCAGCTGCGGATTATCGAAATCAAAATCCGGCCCGGTCACACCGGTGGCGCCGCTCTGCACCGCGGCGGTCAGGACTTTCCCCACTTTTTTGAGATCGCGCACTTTGGCCGTGAGCCGGTTGAGAACGATATACCCATTGGGGCGGGTGTTTCCCTGCCGGTCATGCTCATAACGCGGCTGGACCTGGTAAGCCGCCGTCTGAAGATCTTTGTCCGCGAGACCCTGCCCTTTCAAAACGTCCAGGACATGGGACATCCCCTGGCGAACCTGAGCGGAGATGTCGTCCAGAGAGGCCCCTTCCTTCCGGACTTCCACCGTAAGATTGGCGATGTCCGGAACCGCCGTCAACCGGCCCTGCCCCTGAACTGAAATGGTCCTAAGGTTCTCCCGTCCATCCCCCGGCTCGGCTTGAGCCAGCGTCCCCAACGCGACGCACCCGCTGATCAGAACAACGTGCCACACCCTTACACGATTCATAGTTCGCTCCTTCTAAAAGAAATAGTCTCTCCTTGGATTATAGTAAAGCCCGGCGGGTCGTCTGGCAGACCGAACACCGCCGGGCAAAAAGGTTGACTGGACTCATCTGTAGTAGGTCCAGAACAACCCTCCGGCAAGGAACGGATCGGCAAACTTTCTGTAACAAACGCGTAAAAGAAATGTAACGGGTTAGCCCGATACCCTCACCCCGGCCTGCCTATCGGCAGGGACCCTCTCTCCCTCAGCAGGGAGAGGGGGTTGATACTCTCGGAAAATCTGACACTCCCTCCCCCTGTGAAGGGGGAGGGCTGGGGTGAGGGCACCAACTATTACTGGTTAGCTGTGAATGAAACGCTGGCGGAACGACTCGTACAAGAGAATGGCGGCGGAGGAGGCCACATTCAGAGATTCCACCGGAGGCTGCATCGGAATATAAATTGTTTTCTGAATCAAGGGCGTCCACGACGGTGAAATACCGCCGGCTTCCTGTCCCAGAATGATCGCGAGGGGACCGGTCCAGTCGATTTGCAGGTAAGATACCGAGTCCGCATTTTTCGAAGAGGCCATGGCCGCGACAAAGGAAAACCCAAGCTTCCCTGCCTGGGCAACGATTTCTTCCACCGGCCGGTGTTCGAGAATCGGCAGACGCAGGGAAGAACCCATCGCGCCGCGAAGGGCTTTGGGCGAATACAAACGGGCTGTCCCGGGGGTCGTCACAAGGCCGGACACGCCGGCCGCTTCCGCGGTACGCACAATGGAGGCGGCGTTCCCGGGGTCCTGCAATCCATCCAGGATGACGAGCGGCAGTGGCGCGCGCCGGGCCACATCATTCCACTGCCACGATGGTTTCTGAGCGATCACCAGTAATCCTTGCGGGGAATCCACGGATGAAACAACTTTGAAGACGGAATCCGACACGTGATAAACCTGTTTGCTTTTTGCGCGCAGGGTCTCGAGCAGGGGGTTCTCTTGGAAAGACTCGCTGGCCACGAGCTTTTCGATAGGGCATCCGGCGGCCAGAGCTTCCTGGACCAACCGGGGACCTTCTAAAAAGAGAAAGGGAGCATCGGGGTCATCACGAACAGCCTGAAGTTCTTTAAGAAGCGGGTTCCGGCGGGATGAAATGACGGTACTATCCATTGTTCCTCCGACCGTCATTCCCCGCAGCCACTGGCGGGGAATCTATCGACGGTAAATGGTAGCATAGATCCCCCGCCAGAACCCGCGGGGGATGACGACAAACTGATCAAGGAAGATTTGTGGTGCCCATGAGAAAGCGATCGACTTCGCGGGCGGCGTCGCGGCCTTCGTTGATCGCCCAAACCACCAGGCTCTGACCGCGCCGGGCGTCTCCGGCCGCAAAAACACCTTTGATGTTCGTGGCAAAACGGCCAGGCTCGGCTTTGGCATTCGAACGTGAATCTTTTTCCACACCGAGGGCGTTTAAGAGCCTCTCTTCCGGCCCCAGGAACCCCATGGCCAGAAGAACCAGCTGCGCGGACCACACTTTTTCCGATCCTGGGATTTCCTTCATCTTAAACAAACCGCCGTCCTTCACCCACTCGACAGCGACGGTGTGGATCGCTTTGACGCAGCCGCTGGCATCTCCTTCAAAACGTTTGGTGGTAATCGAATAGATGCGCGGGTCCTGGCCGAACAGCTTCTCGGCTTCCTGCTGGCCATAATCCTTTGAATAAATCTTGGCCCACTGCGGCCAGGGGTTGTCCGCCGCGCGCGCCGACGGCGGCTTGGGAAGAATTTCAAACTGAACAAGACTCTTGCAGCCGTGACGAATGGAGGTCCCGACGCAGTCGGTTCCGGTATCCCCTCCGCCGATGACGATCACGTCTTTCCCTTGAGCCGAGATGAAATGGCCGTCTTTGTGCGACGAATCCAGGAGGCTTTTCGTGTTGGCGGAGAGAAACTCCATCGCGAAATGGACTCCTTTGAGTTCCCGGCCAGGCACCGGCAGATCGCGAGGTTTGGTGGCCCCGGTGCACAAAACCACCGCGTCGAATTCCTTCAGGAGCTTTTCGGCAGGAACGTTCTTGCCAACCTCCGTATTCACCACAAAGGTGATCCCTTCTTGTTCCATCAACCGGACACGCCGTCCCACAACACTTTTATCCAGTTTCATGTTCGGGATGCCGTACATCAGAAGCCCGCCGATGCGGTCCGCGCGCTCAAAAACCGTGACGGAGTGGCCCACCTTGTTCAACTGCGCGGCGCAGGACAATCCTGACGGGCCGGAACCGATGACCGCGACTTTCTTATGGGTTCGTTTGGCGGGAGGCTGCGGGATAACCCAACCCTGATCCCACGCCTTTTCAATAATGGAATACTCGATATTCTTGATTGTGACGGGTGGATCGGAAATACCCAGAACGCAGGCGGTTTCACACGGGGCCGGGCACACGCGCCCGGTAAATTCGGGGAAATTGTTGGTCTTATGAAGACGCTCAATCGCTTCGTGCCAGAGATTCCTGTAAACGAGATCGTTCCACTCCGGAATCAGGTTATTGATGGGGCAGCCGGACGCCATGCCGTTGATCAGCGTCCCGGTATGGCAGAACGGAACCCCGCAATCCATGCAGCGGGAGCCCTGTGTCCGGAGCGTCTCTTCCGGCATGGGGCCGTGGAATTCCTTCCAGTTTTTCATTCGCTCTTCCGGAGGGCGGTCCACCGGGAGTTCGCGCTTAAATTCTAAAAAACCTGTTGGTTTTCCCATGTTAATTTCCGCCGATGCGGGCGAGGTCCTTGATGTTTTCCTGGAAGGCGGCCATGACCGCTTCCTCTCCGGATAAACCCTTGGCCCGAACGCGTTTTTCACACTCGATAACGCGCTTGTAGTCCTTCGGCAACACTTTGACGAACTGATAAACCATCGAATCCCAGTTTTTGAGGATTTTCCCGGCGACCGTACTTCCGGTATAAGATTGGTGCCGCTCGATCATTTTCTTGACCTCAAGAATCTCCTCAAGGTCCTGCAGTTTCTCCAACTCCACCATCTGCTGGTTGCATCGAATCGGGAAAGTTCCTTCCTCATCCAGCACGTAAGCCACCCCGCCTGACATGCCGGCGGCAAAATTGCGGCCCGTGGCTCCCAGCACGACCACCCGTCCCCCGGTCATGTACTCGCAGCCATGGTCGCCAATTGCCTCCACAACCGCCTGGACCCCCGAGTTTCGGACACAAAAACGCTCGCCGGTCACCCCGCGAATATAGGCTTCGCCGGCGGTCGCGCCGTAGAAGGCGACATTGCCGATGAGAATGTTTTCTTCAGGAACAAACGTCGAACCCTTGGGAGGATAGACAATCACTTTGCCGCCGGAAAGGCCCTTGCCAATATAATCGTTGGCATCGCCTTCCAGGATCAGCGTCATGCCCTTAGGCACAAAAGCGCCAAAGCTTTGTCCGGCGGAACCCTGAAAATGAAGCTGGATCGTGTCTTCCGGCAGCCCTTCCGGACCATAGCGACGCGTGACCGCACTCCCCACCATGGTTCCGACCACGCGATTCACGTTGCGAATCGGAAGTTTCTGGCGCACCTTGTCCCCGCGCTCGATGGCCGGCCTGCAGAGCTCCAACAACGTGGTTCGGTCCAGGGATCGGTCGAGCCCGTGATTCTGAGAGACTTTACAATAGCGCCCGACTTCCGGCCCGACCTTCGGCTCATAGAGAATCTTCGAGAAATCAAGGCCCTTGGCTTTCCAGTGACCAATGGCCTGTTTCATCTGAAGCTTATCCACGCGACCGACCATTTCGTTGATCGTACGAAAACCCAGTTGCGCCATAATTTCCCGCAGTTCCTGCGCTACAAACCGCATGAAATGGACCACATGCGCCGGATCCCCGGTAAAACGCTTGCGAAGCTCCGGGTTCTGCGTCGCGATTCCGACGGGACAGGTGTCGAGGTGGCAGACACGCATCATTATGCATCCCAACACAACCAGGGGCGCTGTCGCAAAACCAAACTCTTCCGCGCCCAGAAGCGCGGCAATCGCCACATCACGGCCTGTTTTGAGCTGCCCATCCGTTTCAACAACGATCCGGTCCCGGAGCTTATTAAGCACGAGCGTTTGATGGGTCTCGGCCAGGCCGAGTTCCCACGGCAAGCCCGCATACTTCAGCGACGTCAAGGGTGAAGCCCCCGTCCCGCCGTCAGCACCGGAAATGAGCACAACATCCGCATGGCCCTTGGCCACACCAGCCGCGATCGTCCCCACACCGATTTCCGAGACGAGTTTGACGTTGATCCGCGCCTCCGAATTGGCGTTCTTCAAGTCATGGATAAGCTCCGCTAGGTCTTCAATGGAGTAAATATCGTGGTGAGGAGGGGGTGAAATCAGGCCAACCCCCGGAGTGGAATGCCGGACTCTGGCAATCCAGGGATAGACTTTGCGGCCGGGCAACTGTCCGCCTTCACCGGGTTTAGCGCCCTGGGCCATCTTAATCTGCAACTCCCGGGCATGAACCAGATAATCGCTCGTCACCCCGAAGCGGCCGGAAGCGACCTGTTTGATGGCGCTGTTTTTCGAGTCCCCATTCGGCAGGAGCTTGAACCGTTCAGGGTCTTCGCCCCCTTCACCGGTATTGCTGCGCCCGCCGATACGGTTCATGGCGATGGCGAGTGATTCATGGGCTTCCTGACTGATCGACCCATACGACATCGCGCCGGTCTTGAAACGCTTCAGGATCGCCTCGACCGGCTCGACCTCGGAGAGTGGAATGGGGCTGGCATTTTTAAACTCCATGAGGCCGCGCAAGGTCGCCAGGCGTTTTGACTGATCATTGATCAAACCGCTGTACTTCTTAAAAAGCTCAGGGTTATTGGTCCGGCAGGCGGTTTGCAGGAAATGAATGGACTCGGGATTAAAAAGATGATGCTCTCCCGACTGACGCCACTGATACTTCCCGCCGGTATCCAGCGTATGGTCATTCGGGCTGCCGTATTCCGGGAAAGCGCGCCGGTGCCGGGCTTCGATTTCCTCGGCCAGGGTATCGAGACCAACTCCATTGATCGGTGAAGGGGTCCAGCAAAAATACTTGTTCACAACCTTCTCATCCAACCCGATGGCCTCAAAAATCTGAGCGCCCGCATAGCTCTGAACGGTGGAAATCCCCATTTTGGAGATCACTTTTAATACGCCCTTGGTGGCGGCTTTGACGTAATTCTTGACCGCGGTCTCGTGATCGACTTTCAGGAGTCCTTCCCGGTGCATATCATCCAAAGACTCCAGCGCCAGATAGGGATTGATCGCGCTGACGCCATAGCTGATCAGCAGAGAAAAGTGATGGGTTTCTCGCGGCTCCCCGGATTCAAGGACAATTCCCGCTTTCGTCCGGACCCCTTGACGGATCATGTAATGATGTAGGCCGGCGACCGCCAGCAGGGCCGGGATGGCCGCACGGTCTTTATCGACGTTCCGGTCGGACAGGATAATGATGTTGATCCCCTCTTGAATGGCGCTGCCGACGTCCTTGAAAAGTTTTTCCATGGCTTTATCAAGACCTTGACCGCCGCTGCGAACGGGATAAAGGATCGGGAAAACGCGGGATCGGAACCAGGGATGGTTCACATGCACGAGTTTATAGAACTCTTCATCCGTCAGAATCGGCGACTTGAGCTCAATCTGCCGCGCGCTCTCGGGGCGGGGATCGAGCAGGTTGCCTTCCGGGCCAATGGTGGTCTGGCTGCCCGTGACGATTTCTTCCCGGATGCCGTCGATCGGAGGGTTAGTGACCTGGGCAAAAAGCTGTTTGAAATAGTCGTAGATCAGCCGCGGTTTATCGGAAAGGACCGCCAGCGGGGTGTCGTCTCCCATGGATCCGACAGGTTCGATGGCGTTTTCCGCCATCGGAGCCAGAATAACGCGGAGGTCCTCCCAGGTGTAACCGAAGGCCTGCTGGCGCAGGAGCATGGTCTCGTGGTCCGGTTCCGGCACCGACGGGGGATCAGCCAAAGTCTCCAGTTTGATGAGGTTTTCATTTAGCCAGAGCCGGTATGGTTTTTCCGCGCAAACCGCGTGTTTGATCTCCTCATCCGTAACGATCCGTTTTTTGACGGTATCGATCAAGAACAGGCGGCCCGGCTCTAAACGTCCTTTATGGAGAACTTTCTCCGGGGGGATATCCAGCACACCCACTTCAGAAGCCATCACGACTCGATCATCCTGGGTCATGTAGTAGCGGGAAGGCCGCAGACCGTTGCGATCAAGAACGGCCCCGACCTGCTGCCCGTCAGTAAAAGCAATCGAGGCAGGGCCATCCCACGGTTCCATGAGACAGCTGTGGTATTCATAGAACGCTTTTTTCTCGTCGCTCATGCTTTCGTGCTTCTGCCACGGCTCCGGGATCATCATCATCATGGCGTGCGCCAGCGACCAGCCGGAAAGCACCAGAAATTCAAGGGTGTTGTCAAAGATCGCGGAGTCGCTGCCGTCCATCCGGACGATCGGCAGCACTTTCTTGAGATCATCCCCAAACAGATCGGATTGAAAAAGCGCCTGGCGGGTAAACATCCAGTTCACGTTGCCGCGAATCGTGTTAATTTCACCATTGTGGGCCACATACCGGTAAGGATGGGCCCGGTCCCAGCTGGGAAAGGTATTGGTGCTGAAGCGCGAATGGACCAGCGCCAGCGCGCTTTCCATCGTCGGGTCTTTCAGGTCAGGCAGGAAAGACGGCACCTGGTCTGAGATCAGCATGCCCTTATACACAATTGTTCGATGGGAAAGACTGCAGATGTAAAAAGAGTAGCCGCCCGTCCAACCGGAGTACCGGGTGGCGGCTTCAATGCGCTTCCGGATCACATACAACTTGCGCTCGAAGGCCATATCGTCCTGAAGCTTGGCGCTTCGGCCGATAAAAAACTGTTCAACAGCCGGTTCCGCGGCTCTCGCACCTTCGCCGAGGCGGGAATCATCCGTTGGAACCCTGCGCCACCCCAGGAACGCCTGCCCTTCCTCCTGAACAACCGCCTGCACCCGCTTTTCACATTCGCGGCGATCCGCCTCATTCGCCGGCATAAAAGCCATGCCGACGCCATACTCCCCATAGGAAGGAAGCTGGAAACCCGCCTCTTTGGCGGCTTTCTTCAGAAAAGCATGGGGCACCTGCATGAGAATCCCGGCCCCATCCCCGGTATTTTCTTCACAGCCACACGCTCCCCGATGGCGCAAATTATCAAGAACCGTCAGGGCATCCTGGATGATCTTGTGGGATTTGCGTCCCTGGATATCCACCACGAAACCGACGCCGCAGGCGTCTTTTTCATAATAAGGGTCGTAAAGACCTTGTTTGGGCGGCACTAAGTTATTCATGGTGATTGCTTTTGGGGGATCCTTATCCCCCCGAGAGGGAAGGCTTACCCTTTTTCAAAATGAATTATACAAAACCCGGAATAACGAATCTTTGCCGGGGGGAGAGGGGTCTCCCGATTTCCCAGCGGGGTTCTCAAAGTTCTTCAACCAACAGGATGGCTTCGGCAATCTCTTTCATGCTCTTGCGGCAATCCATGCTGCGTTTCTGGATTTCCCGAAAAGCGACACTTTCTGAAAGCCCGCGTTTTTTCATCAACGCGCCTTTGGCGCGTTCAACCAGTTTTCGCGTTTCCAGGGCCTCCTGGGCCGCCAGTTTGTCCGCGAGCAGCTGGGTATACACAACCGCCGAAGCGCACTCGTTGGCGACGGTTTGGATGAGCGAAATCTCCTCGTGGGTGAATTGATGTTCCTCGGCGGTGTAGGTGTTGATGACGCCGATCACTTTGTCCTTAAACAACATCGGCACCGACAAAAGTGACGTCAATCCTTCCGCCACGGCGATGTCGGGGAAACCGAACCGTTTATCCTTGCGCACATCCGGAACCATGACGGGCTTTTTGTCCAGGACCGCACGGCCCGAAATGCTGTGGGTCACCTTGACGGGCGGCTTGTTGCGGTAGGCGTCGGAGAGGGATTGCGTCGCGGTGATCTTCAGCTCTTTCCCGGATTCATCCAGCAGCATCACGGAACAGATTTTGGAACCCACCAACTGGGCGGCCATGTCGACAATCAGCTGCAGTGTTTCCTCAGGGTAACGGTTCGACACCACCGTCCCGGATACAGCTGAAAGAGTCTTTAAGACGTCGGCTCGCCGCTTGGTTTCCTCAAAGAGCCGGGTGTTGTCAATCGCGCCGCCCACCTGCTGGGAAATGGTGGTGAGAAGCTTCAGGATTCGGCCCGTGTATTCATGAGGTTTCTTGTGCTGGACGTTGATGACCCCGATGACTTTGTCCCGGATCAGGAGAGGGACCGACAGAAACGCTTCGTAGGTGTCCTCCGGGAGATTATGAAAGCACTTAAAACGAGGGTCGTTGTGAGCGTGTTCGGAAATGGCCAGGGGTTTTCGGTGTTGGGCCACCCAACCCGTAAGACCCTCGCCTATTTTCAAGGTCAACGTGCCGACTTCTACCGGATGGGGCGTCTTGGAAGCCGACAAGACCAAGGAGGATTGTGCGGCGTCGTGCAGGTAGATGAAACAAGCGTCCGCTTTCGTCAAATCACTGACCAGGGAAACGATCTCGTGCAGGATGGCCTTCAGCTCCATAGGGGAGCTGATGATCCGGGTTGTTTTGTGCAGAAGTTCCAACTCTTCAGATGGGGCGAAAAACGATGATGCTTTCTTGGGGCGGCTCATGGTTAACTCCCTTTCTTTATAGCACAAAACACCCCTCTATGAAGCTTGAATGCAGACGCCTCATGTGGGAAAGCTCCGGGGATGCTAGTTGTTACGCTAGCATCCCCGGAAAAGGATCCTCAAATACTACGCGTTACGGCTCAGCAATCGTAGTAGAGTACGAACTCCGCCGGGTGCGGCCGGAGACGTACGTAGTCGTTCTCTTTTTGGAGTTTGTAGGCGATCCACGTATCGATGAATTCCTTGGAAAACACGCCCCCTTCCAACAGGAAGGCATGGTCCTTCTCAAGGGCTGAAAGAGCCTTCTCGAGAGATCCCGGTACCTGGGGGATGTCCTTGGCTTCGTCTTTGTGGAGCTCGAAAATATCCACTTCGAAGGGCTTGCCTGGATCGATTTGGTTTTTGATGCCGTCCAGCCCTGCCATCAGGAGCGCGGCAAAGGCCAGGTAGGGGTTGGAGGCGGCGTCGGGCGGACGGTATTCCACGCGTTTTTGTTTAGGATCGTTGGAATACATGGGAATCCGCACAGCCGCTGACCGGTTCCGGGCCGAGTAGGCGAGGTTCGTCGGCGCTTCATACCCCGGTACCAAACGCCGGTAGCTGTTGGTGGTGGAGTTGCAGATGGCGCAGAGGGCCGGCGCGTGCTTCAAGAGTCCGCCGATGTACCACATGGCCATCTGGGAAAGAGAGGCGTAGCCCTTTTCTTCAAAGAAGAGGGGTTTACCTTCTTTCCACAGGGATTGGTGCACGTGCATGCCAGTGCCGTTGTCGCCGAAGAGGGGCTTGGGCATGAATGTCACCGTTTTGCCGTGCTCGTGGCCCACGTTTTTCAGGATGTACTTATAGAGGGCCATCTGGTCGGCGGCACTGGTCAAGGTGCGCACACCCACGCCAATTTCGCCCTGGCCGGCGGTGGCCACTTCGTGGTGGTGCAAGTCGATGTCGAGGCCTGCGCCAATCATTTTCAAGATGGCTTCCGAGCGGAAGTCCTGGAGCGTGTCCATGGGAGGCGTGGGGAAGTATCCTTCCTTGTTGCGGATTTTGTGCCCCAGGTTGGCTTCCTCTTCCCCGTGCTTGCCGGAGTTCCAGATGCCCTCGCATGAATCAATCTCATAGAACGACGTTCTCTGTCCCGCGTCGAATCGCGCGTGATCAAACACGAAGAACTCTGCTTCCGGCCCCCACCAGCTCTCTGTGGCCACACCGGATTTCCTCAGGTATTCCTCGGCAGCTTGGGCGATGCTGCGGGGGTCTTTCTTGTATCCCTTTCCCGTCACCGGGTCCTTGATGTTGCACAGAAACGAGAGGGTGGGGATTTTGAGAGCAGGGTCAATAAAGGCTGTGGTCGGATCCGGCATGAGCAACATGTCGGATTCGTTGATGGCCTGAAAACCCCGGATGCTGGAGCCATCGAAGCCGATGCCCTTTTCGAACACGCTCTCCTTCAGTTTCTCCGCCGCATAGGAGATGTGCTGAAGCGTTCCGATCAAGTCCGTGAACTTGTAGTCCACGATCTTGACCCCCGACTTTTTGGCCATCTCAACGGCCTCTTTCGCGTTCTTGGGTTTGGGCCATCGGCCGTTTCCCACTTCAGCACAAACACCGACCGTTTTTTCAGCAATGGATTCCATAACACACTCCTTTTTGTGGGGGATTCAATCCGCCCGTTTTATATTTACTTTCACTTCTATCATCCGATGGCAACACCGTCGGTTTCACCGGTGCGGATGCGAACACATTCGTTCAGGTCAAGGACAAAGATTTTTCCATCCCCGATGTTGCCGGTGCGGGCGCCTTTGGTGATGGCCTCGATGACAGGCTTCATAAACGGATCGTTCACGGCAATTTCCAACTTTGCTTTTTTCAAAAGACTCCCGGCTTCTTTATGACTGCGGTACACCGTGGAAATGCCCTTTTGCCGGCCCCGCCCCATGACGCTAGAAACGGTTACCAAATGGATTTCTTTCTCCTCAAGAAGCTGAAGAACGTTGTCCAAACGGTCGGGTTGAATAATCGCGACGATATATTTCATGGTGGTCTCCTTTAATCAATGAGCGTATAGGCGGCTTCACGGTGTTCCGCGAGATCCAGCCCGATCCGCTCGTTTTCCTGCGACACGCGAAGCCCCACGAGGGCGTTCACGACCTTCAGCAACACAAAGGTGACCCCAAAGGAATACACCACAGTGACCGCCACGGCTTTGAGTTGCACCACGAACTGCATAGGGTTCCCGTAAAAAAGGCCGTCAGCGCCGGCCGCGTTGACGCTCTTTGTGGCCCATAAACCCGTGGCGAGCGCTCCCCAGATCCCCCCCACACCGTGCACGCCGAAAGCATCCAAGGCATCGTCGTAGCCGAATTTCGACTTGACGAACACCACCGACAGATAGCAGATCACCGAAACGCCAACGCCAATCCCGATGGCCCCCATGACGTTGACGAACCCTGCCGCCGGCGTGATCGCCACTAAACCTGCCACAGCCCCTGTGATCATGCCCAGCATCGTAGGGTGTTTCTGAAGGATCCAGTCCAACAACGCCCACGTCAGCCCTGCTACAGCAGCCGCCACATGCGTGACAACGAACGCATTGACGGCCAAACCTCCAGCCGTTAAAGCGCTTCCAGCGTTGAACCCAAACCATCCAAACCACAAGAGGCCAGCCCCAAGAACGGCAAACGGCAAATTATGCGGAGGAGACGTCCGGTCCGGAAATCCCTGCCGTTTACCAAGAACCAAAGCCGCTGCCAAGGCCGCCACACCGGCGTTGATGTGTACCACCGTGCCTCCGGCGAAATCCAACGCTCCTGCACTCCTTAAGAAACCGCCTACGCCCCATACCCAGTGGCACACGGGGTCATAGACAAACGTGGCCCAAAGAAGAGAAAACAAGCAGAAGGCCGAAAACTTCATCCGTTCGGCGAAAGCGCCCAGGATCAGTCCCGGCGTGATGATGGCGAACATGGCCTGGAAGATCATGAAGGCCTGATGGGGGATGGTGGCGGCGTAATCGGGATTAGGGTCCAATCCCACGCCATTCAGGAACATCCATTTCAGGCTCCCGATCCAACCGTGAAGGCTCGGACCAAAGGAGAGCGAATAGCCGAAAATCACCCACTGGAGGGTAATGACCGCCATCAACATGAAACATTGCATGAGAATCGACAGCATGTTCTTCTTGCGCACCAACCCCCCATAGAAAAAGGCCAGGGCCGGTGTCATCAAGAGAACGAGCGCCGCCGACATAAGGATCCAGGCGGTATCTCCCGTATTATTGGTAAGGACTGAGGTATTCATTGTGTTCCTCCTCGAGAACAATGGTTTGGCTGTTGTTGACTCTTGGAAGAACGAGAGGCGGGTTTACTTATAAAAAAAGCGCCTCGACTCTTCAAAGAATCGAGACGCCCTTGTCTCAAGGCAACGGAATCATCCTAAAATAAAAAATCCTCCCGTCAACGATGGCTTCGGGAGGACTTCGATGTCCTGACTGCTCACGAGCACTTCTTTATGCTCATATTAATTGTATACCTGGATCTCCCGAATGTCAAAAGATTTTTTAAAGGGCTTGGGTTCCTCTTTCACCGGTTCGAATGCGCACGACGTCCCGAACGTCGGAGATGAAGATTTTCCCGTCGCCGGGTTCGCCGGTCAACGCCGCCTTTGAAATCGCTTCAATAAGCCGCTCCGCATCCGCTTCCGCCACCACGACTTCCATGCGGAGCTTGGGGACCAGATCCATGCGATAGGACCCTCCCGCCTTGTCCTGAACAAGCCCCTTCTGGCTGCCGTGGCCCTCCGCCTGGGAGATGGTGACGCCGGTATACCCCGAAGCCGACATCGCCTTCTTGACGGCATCGAGTTTCCCAGGCCGGATAATCACTTCTAATTTCTTCAAGGTTGAAACTTTCGTCAGAATATCAGACATAATAGACCTCCTTTAAAATTACAGCGCATAAACGCCTTTTTCGCCGGTGCGCACACGCATCGCGCTGGCGGCTTCGAACACAAAGATCTTCCCGTCTCCAATCGACCCGGTGCGCAGGGAATCCGCAATGACATCCATCGTCCGCTGGACATCCCAATTCCGCACCAGAACCTCCAGCTTCAGCTTGGGGAGGAACCGGATGGTTTCATCCGGCGGCTCGTTTCCATTTTCTTCTTCAGCCGTGTCCCCTCGCTGACGACCGAACCCGCGCACGTCCATGATGGTCATGCCCATCACGAGGTTTTCCCGCTTCAGGGCAGATGTGACCTCGCCCAGTTGCTCCGGACGAATCACGCAGGTGACCATCCGGATGCTATAGGTCTTTTGCACGGTCGTCAGGGCCACGTAGAGCAGGCTCACGGCAGCCCACCCGCCGGCAATCCAGAAGCAGATTTTGGCCTCCGCAACGGCATCGGCATTCCCGATAACGTACAGGTAGAGGATGGCCCCCACCATCACCACGTTGGCCGCGACGCCCAACCCCGGGATAATCCCGTGCTTAAACAAGCTGTAATCCTTCCGATCTTTAAAGGCAATCACGGTCCAGACGCAGGTGAGACCGTAGAGAATAAACGTTCCCAGGTTGGAAGCCAGGGTGATTCCCGTCAGTCCCACCACCGAACGAACCCCGATGGCCGCAATTACAGAAGACACCGCCACCAAAACCCACATGGCCATGTGCGGCGTGCTGAATTTGCCGTTCATAAAACCGAGCATCTCGGGCAATTCCCGGTCTTCGGCCATGCCGCAGGTGACGCGGACAGCCGTATTCATACAGCTGAGGGTGGTACCGATGATGGCGATCGCCACCGTCACAGCCATCGTGATCATCAGACCAAACCCGACACCCGGGAGGATGTGATCCCCCAACAGTTTGGCCAGATCGCCGATGGGAGCGCTGGAAGAAGCGGCAGCCGCCAATCCGGTTACGGTCTGGCCGCCGGCGGCCCCCACCAGTGTTTCGCTGATCATTAGGCCGGTCGCAAAGTACTGCAGAAGATAAGCGAATATCCCCTGAATCACCAGCGACAGGATGATGGCTTTAGGAATCGTCGTTTCCGGATTTTTTGTCTCAGCGGCCAAGGCTGTGCAGCTCTCAAAGCCCACCAGAATCAGGATGGCGATGGTGGATTGAATGAGTATCCCCTGTATGGAATGGAACTTGATGACATCCCACCCCCCGCTGAAGGCCCATTGCGTAGCGCCTTGGGGATTGCTCCAGCGATAATACATGGCGAATCCGCTGAAGATCACCAGGGTCGTAAGCTGGATGATATTAATCCACAGTGACATCGTCGTTGATCCGGTCACCCCGCGGTAAGCGATATACCCTGTGGCCAATGCAAAGAGGCCTCCAATAACCGTCAGTTCCGTAGTGGAGAAGGTTTTGCCTGTAAACGCGTTATAGATATACCCGATTAATATCGCCATAAAGGCCACCATGATCCCCGGATAGACCCAGTAGAACAGATGGGCAGCCCAGCCAGTCGTCAGCTTGGCCAGGCGGGCCAAAGAAGCCGGGCCATACTGCTTTTCCTCCCGGCTGTCGATAAAGGCCTTTTCCGCGAAGTAGGCGCAGCTGGCAAAGCCGGCTTCCGGATAGATCTTGGCCAATTCGGCGTAAGAAAAAGCCGTTAGAAAGGCCACCAGGAGGGCCACAACAATTCCTCCCCAGATATCGCTGGCCACGGAAGCACCACTGGGAGCCGTCGCAGCCGTCTGTAACTGATACGTAATCCACAAAAACGCCCCCGGGGCAATCAGCGCCATGGCGTTCACCGTGGCCCCGAGAAGCCCGAGTGTGGGCGTTATTTTTGGTTTCAGCATTGATTCAATCTTCGGTTTGTTAGACATTTCAGCCTCCTTTTAGAAAGTTACGACCCAATCGGCGCTGACGGTGTTCTGGTTGCACACCAGACTCCCATCGTTGCGCGTAAATACCGCCGCATTGGACCAGTCATGCCTATATTCCAACCGCACGAATGTCGACTTGGTGAGGTTCACCTTATTCACCAATGTCAAATTCTTGGCGGTCTGGTTGACACCCGCGGTCAGACGGCCCGCGCCGTTCTGATCACGGAACACCTCGAAACGCACACCGGGATTGATGTAATCGCTCACGTTGTAAGCGGCCCAGAGACCTACGCCGGACCACGGCGTTGTTCCTGAATCCGCGGTGCCTCCCACGTTCGTATCCTGGCCCCACAGATACTCAGCGTTCAGACTGAGCTTAGTGATCCCGGTGTAGCCGAGAACAAGATCGACATGAGACCGCTTGGAGATGTTGGGGTTGCCGGAAGGAAGCGCGGTTGTCGAGGAACCGGTGTTAAACAGTTCCGGCCCATATGAACCCATTAAGCTGGCCGAAAACCCCGTCAGCGGCGTGGCGGCGACTTGGAGGATGATCGTTTTACCGGAGTTCCCGTCCGTGACCTGATCCCAACCGTTGACAAGCCCGGCGGAGAGACTGAGTTTGTCATTAACCGTATAACCGAACTTGCCGCCCGTATGGGTGAAAGGCATCCCATAAAAGAAGAGGTAGCCCGGCTCGATCATCAGGTTCGCCGGAGAGTCAATGACTTCCACCCCGCAGGATGTCACGAATTTACCACCCGTAAAGGTCAGATTTTGAACCTTCGGAACTTTGAAGGTCAGGTTGGCCTCTTCGAGGTCAAAGGAACTCGACTCTGTACCCAGTCCGGCAGAATGAATGAACCCCGCATCATGCCCGGCCAGCAACTTCACGCTGAATCCGGCTCCGGCTTCATCCACGGGCTTCGACAGCCGCAGTTGCGCCTGATTCAGGTTGAATCCATTATTGGCGTCATAGACACGCAACTGATTGGTTTGCGGAGTATCCTTAGATAGGTTCCCTACATAAGACCCCTGAACATACCCACCGATCACTGTGGACTCATGCCACTTTGGCGCAGCGGTATCTGCGAAAACGATCTCCGCGGTACTCCCTAGAACGGCCCAGACGCCTAACGTGACGGCACATCTACTCCATTTGCGATTTTTCATTGTTTCCTCCGTAGTTTTGACATAAAAAAAGACGTTCCCACTCATCTCTCTGAGCTGGGAACGCCTGCGTTCCTTGCGGGACACCACCTAGTACCCCATTTTATGGAAATAAAAAAAACCCCGGCGCGTTCACCGAGGCCTCATTGCCAAAACGTCTGATCCCTCATCGGATCGCGTTGAGTATAACAGGCATGACCGTTCTTGTCAAATTAAATCTGTGTTAATTTTTCGGTAATGCTCATTAGGACCCCGGCAGGAAAGACATGAACTGCTAGAATGATGCGGAAAATGAAGAAGAATTTAATTACGATCGATGGAACTCTGGAGCCGTTGCTTCAGCTTCAGATCGCCATTCTCGAAAAAGGCCGCCGCGCGGATCCGGTCGAAATACGGATCTCACGCATCGACGCGGTCCGGGAATACATCGACTGCCATAGCCCGCTCTGCGAGGCTGGAGGGTTTTCGCTGGGGGATCTGTTGCGTGAACTGATCCGTAACCGGCAGACGGAGTTTATCGGCACCAGCTTCTGTATCGGGGAAGAACAGGTCCATCCGGAAGTTCCCGAGACACGGGCCTGCCGCACCCGCTTTGACGTGCGGGCTTCTCTTCGTTTCCGCTAAACGCTCTCCTCGGTTGCCGGAACCTCTTTCAACGGCAAAGAAACAATAAAGGTTGTTCCCTGGTGAACGGCACTCTGAATTTTGATGGAACCGTGATGCCGGTTTACGATATCGTGAACAAGGCTCAGCCCGAGACCGGTTCCCTTTCCCGCCTCTTTCGTGGTGAAAAATGGATCAAATATCTTCTCGCGAATCTCGGGAGAAATCCCGGTCCCGGTATCTATGATCCGGATCTGTAAATGGGAAGCGTTTTTCGATAACGCAACCGTTAACTCGCCGCCCTCCGGCATCGCGTCGATCGCGTTGCTGCACAAATTGATAACAACCTGCTGAATCGGGGTCCGTTCCATTGGCACACGCGGCAGCTCTTTCTCAAAATGCCGTTCAACTTTAACGGAATGGACCTTGGCTTGCGTTCTGACCAACGTCAGCGCATTCTCAATTACGTCCACCGGATCTTCCAAAATCATGCCGAGATTACCTTCCCGAGAGAAACCCAGAAGATTATGGATCAACTTCCGGCAACGGTCCGCTTCCCGTTCGATCGACGCCAGCGGTAAATACATAGGGTCCGTCGGCGACAACTGCGGCAACGCGCCTTGCGCAAACCCGAGGATAATTGTTAACGGATTATTGAGTTCATGGGCGATGCCGCTGGCCAGCTGTCCCAGAGTCGACATTTTATCGGCCTGGCGGGTGCGCCCCTCGGCCCGCTGCCGACCCGCCGTAACCCCCAGAAGGTTGGTCACCGACTTCGCAAACCAGACCTCCCGAGAATCAAAAGTACGCGATTCTTTGCTTTGCACCTCGAGGACTCCAAAAGGAAAATTCTTTCCATGGATCGGAAGGCAAAAACCGCTGACGGATCCTTGATCGATATCCGGAAGAGTAAAACGCGTTTCGGCCCCGTAATTCTCAACAAAAATGGGCGCTTTGGACAACAGGGCACGACCCGCAGGAGATTCCGGACTGGCCGGGATCTTCGCATGGGACAGAAACCCGGGATCCCAGCCCGTGCCGGCCGCCAGCAGAAAATAGGGTCGATCGGTTTTCCATTCCAAAATCCGGCATCGTTCCGTCCGCAGCACGTTCGCCACCGTTGTCACAGCTTCCTGCATCAACCAGCGCAAATCAACCTCGGAAAGGGCCCGCATCGTGAGATCATGGATGGCTTCCTGCTGGCGTATATCCTCATCTTTACATGTGGGCACGATAAGACCTCTTCGGCACAGGGTTTGGATAGAAAGAGTTTACAAATAATGAACGTGGTTTCATTACAATTAACTATTAAATATTAAAGTTGCCCCCGATTCAACACAACCCGGTCAAACCAGGATTTCATCCTGTCCGGCAGCACAAGGTATAATAGCGCCTCTATGGAACTGAACATCCTCATTTTGCCGGGCGATGGCATCGGAGTCGAGGTAACACGTGAAGCTGTTCGTGTACTCGAACGGATTGCATCGAAATTCAGGCACAAATTGAAACACCAGGAGGGGCTCCTGGGAGGCATCGCCATCCACAAAACCGGCTCCCCCTTTCCCCCGGAAACCGAAAAACTGGCACTGGAAGCGGACGCCACTCTCATGGGAGCCGTTGGACTCCCCGAATTTGATAACGCGCCTCCGGAGAAACGCCCGGAAAAGGGACTCCTGGGCATCCGGAAAACGCTGAAAGTTTACGCTAACCTGCGCCCGGTCCATGCTTATCCGGCGCTGATCAACTCGTCCCCGTTAAAAAACCATCTGGTCGAAGGGACTGACATGATCATCGTACGGGAGTTGACGGGTGGCCTTTATTACGGGACTCCCCGGGGCATCTCCGGCCAGGGAGCCCAGAAACGCGCCGTCAACACCATGGTTTACACGCACGCGGAGATCGAGCGAGTCGCCCGAATGGCCTTTCATCTTGCCCGAAAACGCCGCAAAAAGCTGACCAGCGTGGACAAATCCAACGTTTTGGAAACCTCGCAACTTTGGCGGGAGGTCGTCTCGGAAATGGCGAAGGATTTTCCGGATGTGACACTGGATCATCTTCTGGTCGACAACTGCGCGATGCAACTCGTTCTAAACCCCAAACGGTTTGATGTGGTCCTGATGGAGAACATGTTCGGCGACATCCTGAGCGATGAAGGGGCGGTCCTGGCCGGTTCCATCGGGATGCTTCCCTCGGCCTCAATCGGCGATCAAAAGCCGAACGGCGTCTGGGTCGGCTTGTACGAACCGGTTCATGGCTCCGCACCGGACATCGCCGGGCAGAACAAAGCGAACCCCCTGGGCGCGATCGGGTCTGTCGCCGCCATGCTGGAATACAGCTTTGGCCTGACAAAAGAAGCGGCGGTTATTAATGCCTCGATCGAGAAGGTCCTGAATAGCGGCCACGTCACTGCAGACCTCAAACCCGCAGGAAAACCCGCCACAACCGACCAGGTCGGCCAGGCGGTCTGCGACGCGATCGAATAATAGTCATTGCTTTATCACCAGGGGAACTGCCATACTATCCCTGACACTGCAGAGCTTGTTGCACTAGCCCGCCGCGTCGATGTTCCCTTTCGAAGGCTTGTTTCCCTGATCGACGTTTCCCAGCGGATCCCGCACTTTGATCGGTATTAAGCCATGGTAATCCCATGGCACTTCTAGGAGAGTACTTAAGTATGGAAAAGAGACTATATGTCGGCAATTTGCCGTTCGAAACCACGGAGGATGAACTCCACAGCATGTTTATGGCCCATGGCTCGGTTGTCAGCGCCAAGCTGATTACCGACATGGCAACGGGACGTTCTCGCGGATTCGGTTTCGTGGAAATGGCTTCCGAAACAGAAGCCCAGACCGCGATCACCCAAATGAACAAGGCAAAAGTCGGCGATCGCGAACTGACCGTAAACGAAGCACGCCCACGTCCCGAGCGCTCGGAGCGCGGCGGTGGCGGTGGCGGACGCAGCGGCGGCGGTTTCGGCGGTGGACGCAGCAACGGGGGCGGACGGCGCTGGTAATCAGCCTGTTGACCCACGCATTTTGCATAACAAAGAACCCTCGCGTATTTGCGGGGGTTCTTTGTTATCATCCTAAGGAGTTTGTATGAGAAACACACTACGATCCAAGACATTGACCGCCAGCCTGCCGCACGATGTGCAGGCGCTTTTTGCGAAGATTGCCGATCCGGACAGCCTGCCCCAATGGCACCCGAACGCCTGCCGGTCCATTCGACGCGAAAACGGCCAGATCCTGGCGGAATCACCGCGTGGTCCCATGGGAATCCGATTGATCCGGGATGATCGGGCCCTGCTGGTGGACCTGATTATGTGCCTGTCTGAAGGCATTGAATTCACCACCTCCATCCGCCTGCTCCAGAACGGCAGTGGATCCGAAATTATCATGACGATGATCCAGCCGCAGGGTCTTTCGGATTCCACCTTTAACGAGCAGGTCCACTGGGCTGAAAACGCCCTGCGTGGACTGCGGAAAACAGCACTCCCCCACGCAGCGCTGGAGCCCATCCTTCCCCTTCGTCAAGCGACCGAGGCCCCGTCTTCTCCTGCACCGGCGGCTCCGGCGGCAGATAATCCTAAAATTCCATTTTCGAGCCGGAAAATATTTGTCGGCAACCTGCCTTTTGATTGGGCTGAGGAGCCGCTCCGCGCCCTTTTTGCCGATTCCGGGCAGGTGACAGCGGTGGCCATTGCCCGGTTCAGGGGACGGGGACGTTCCCGCGGATTCGGATTCATCGAGATGTCTACGGAAGCGGAAGCTCAAGCCGCCATTGAAAAACTGCATGGCAGCCTGGCGGGAAACCGCAAGATAGTGGTACGGCTGTCGCGAATGAAGGAGAATTCGACGGTGGAAACGCCAGTCGCGCGGGCATCGGATTTGACCTCCTCTCCTTCAGAATCAACACCCTCCTCTGAACCTGGAAATACGCTGGTCCCTGAGCCGTCAAGTGCTTCTCAGCCAAAACCGCACCGGCCGACTCATCCTCAGAGGGTCCATCGTCCTCAAAACAGCCGGCGCAGCCGCATCCCGCGGCCGGGACGATCTCGCCCGGAAATAGGGATCGTTAACAGCGGCGGCTATGAAATCTTCCCCCGCCGGGCAAAAGGTTCAACTGAACTTCCGCCCGCCGAATCTTCCAGGACTTACTCCTCTCAATCCTCTATCGAACCGAGCCCTTATTTCGAAGATACCGGGGACATTGAAAACAAAGGAAATCGGCCCCCGCGCCGTAGGCATCGCTAGACGCGAGATGCCTTTCGGAGCCTCCAAAATGGTACGATTATATTAGCTGATAATAGATGGAAGACATGCCGGAGTGAGGCCAGTTTTAAGATTCCTCTCTTCGGCATGGATTTTAAACGGCAGGGAAGCTAAATGAACGATCTTGCGCATTTCTTTCATATCCCCGTGATGGGTACGGGTTTTACGATCGACTCGCCGTTGAAAGTCGCTCGTTACGGCATTTCCTCGGTCATTTCCCTGGTTGATGATGTCCTCATCGAACAGATGCGCCGTTTCCTCGCCGAAAAGGCCGGAGAACCCTATACGGAGATCAGTGAACAGGAAGAGGACCATCGCGCGCACCGGATTACGGCCTATCTGAATCTTCTCAACCATCTCATTGAAAAACAGGTCCAAACCTTGCGTTCCGCACCGTTTAAACCGGGCAGCGACCTTGTTCTTTACTTTGAAATGCTGCCCGAAGGCCCGCGCAAGCATCTCTACCGCCGGATGCTAAAAACCTCCGATTCCGCCGAAAAGACCCGGCTCCAGGACGAACTTCGCCGTCTGGCAACCCCCGGCTCTATTGACGTGAATATCATGACCAAGCTGGACAGGGCCGTCTACCGCGACGGCCAGCCGCTGGGGCCGGAACACAGCGACGCCATGTCCGCCCTTCGGGGTTTTGCGCTCAGCGTTGTTAAATCGTCCATCGTTTTTTCGGCCGGTTTAAATACCCATCTTTACAGCTACGCCTCCAAATTCCCGGACTTCCTGCCGGACGCGCGGGGGTTCCTCAAGAAAAAGATTATCCTGAAAGTCAGCGACTTTCGTTCTGCCGCCATTCAGGGCAAATTTCTGGCCAAACGGGGCCTCTGGATCTCTGAATTTCGCATTGAATCCGGCTTGAACTGCGGCGGACATGCGTTCGCCACGCCGGGATATCTGCTGGGACCGATTCTGGAGGAATTCCGCACCCAACGGAAGGCCTTATCCGCCGAGCTGTTGGCCACATGCAACACCGCGCTGGCCACACAAGGACATCCGACGTTCCCGGACATGCCGTCCGTGCGAATGACCGTCCAGGGCGGCATCGGTACCGCCCAGGAACAGGAGCTGTTGCGGACGTATTATGAAGTCGATGGGACCGGCTGGGGAACGCCCTTTTTGCTTGTCCCGGAAGTCACC
Organism: Elusimicrobiota bacterium; assembly: GCA_041660185.1. Lineage (NCBI taxonomy): Bacteria > Pseudomonadati > Elusimicrobiota > Elusimicrobiota bacterium. Next base: position 154,113 of record JBAZWU010000002.1, read on the forward strand.
AATGTGGATGATGAACACCTGCAGAAACTCATGGACGCCACCGAGAAAGACGTCCTTCTCAGCAACCATTCTCCTCTCGGCGTTCCCTTCTGGATCTTAAACAACGCCGCCAGCGAAGAAAGCCGGCGAAAACGCATTCAGGAAGGCCAGCCGGGGAGCGCCTGTCCGAAGGGCTACCTGGCCTTTAATTCCGAGTACACCAAGGTCCCTATCTGTACAGCTTCCCGGGCCTATCAGCGATTGAAGTTAAAGGATCTGGAAGAGGCCTCGGGCATGACGGAGTCGGACCGGGCTGAGGCGATCGAAAAAGTGATGAACAAAACCTGCATCTGCCACGACCTGGGCGGCGGAGCCACGATCAAAAACGGCATCGATTTGAAGGCGACCACCTCGATCTGTTGTGGCCCCAACATCGCCTATTTCAACAAAATAGCGACCCTGAAACAGATGGTGGACCATATTTACGGCCGGATCTCCCTGCTGGCGCCAGGGGAGCGCCCGCATATGTTCATTAAAGAGCTCAAGATTTACGTCGACCATCTTAAAGAAGAAAGCCGGAATCTGTCCCACGCCTGGACCGCACGGGCCGAGGAACACCTGACCCAATTTAAAGCGAATCTCCAGGAAGGAATCGCCCACTACCGCCAGTTCGCTGAACACCTGACGGATGAAAAAGAACGCTTTCTGGAAGACCTCCGGAATCTGCAGCTGCTGATTGATTCCATCACGATCACTCCCGTTCCCACCGTTATCCCGCACCCCATCTGATCTAAAACAGAAGTTTGCCGATATGGTAGACCGCATAGGATGCCGCGTAGGCAAAAGCATTCATATAGACGAACATCGCCAGCGGTATTTTCCAGTGACCGGTTTCACGGCGCACGACCGCCAGGGTGGACGTGCATTGCATGGCAAAGGCGAAAAAGACCAGAAGCGAGATTCCTGACAGAGGTGTCATATCCTTCCGTAACGCGCTTTGAAGGCCCTCCCGATGGCTGTCCCTTCCCTCCACGCGATAAATGGTCGCCAGTGAGCTGATCATCACCTCGCGCGCGACCTGCGCGGAGAGCAGCCCGACTCCGATTTTCCAATCGAAACCGATCGGATGCAGGACCGGCTCCATGAACGTTCCGATGCGCCCCGCATACGATTGACGGACGGCGCTGACGCCGTCTTTTTTCGGGAAGGTGATCAGCAGCCACAGCAGGAGATTCACCGCCAGGATCACCGTGCCGGCCTGCTGCAGGAACACTTTAGACCGGTCCCACATGAGAAGAAAAATATTTCGGATTGACGGGAACCGGTACGGAGGAATTTCCAGGAAGAAAGGCGTCCCCGTGGATTTAAGAATCGTGCTTTTCAAGACCCAGGCCGTCCCTAAAGCCGCCCCGAAGCCGATGGCATACAAACCCAACAGCGTCACCGCGCGAAGCCGGAAGAAATTCCCCAAGACCGGCTTGTCCGGAATGAACGCGCTGATAAAAAGAGCGTAAACCGGAAGACGCGCGCTGCAGGTCATAAACGGCGCGACAAAGATCGTGGCCAACCGGTCCCGCTTATTTTCGATGGTGCGGGTCGCCAGGATGCCGGGCACGGCGCAGGCGTACGAACTGATCAGCGGCAGGAAGGATTTCCCTTGCAGCCCAACCACGCTCAGCAAACGGTCCATCACCAGGGCCGCGCGCGGTAAATAACCGATGTTTTCCAGAAAAGCGACAAAGAAAAATACGATCAGGATCTGCGGCAGGAACACCACCACCGAACCCACCCCGTCAATGATCCCGTCCGCCAGCAGGCTGCTCCAGAACCCGGACGGCACCACGTGACGGGTCCATTCGCCCAGAGCCGTAAAACCGAAATCAATCGCATTCATCGGAGGCTTGGCCCAGGAGAAAATGGCCTGGAAGACCAGCATGACCACCGCCGCAAAAAGCAGGGGCCCCCACACGCGATGCATGGCGATGGCGTCGAATTTATCCGCGGGATGGCGTTGCAAAGGCTTCACCATGACGGCATCCATAATTTCCCGCGCTTTTTGACGGCGTTCCACCACCTCGGCCAGGGTCGGGACGACGGGCAAGAGGCCGCCGGCGTAACGCTCCGGATCCATCGGCCACTGATCAATCCGCTTTTGCAACTCGTCCAGATGAAGCCCCTCGGACGCTGAAACAGCCAGGACCGGCGCGTGGATCAGACGGGAGAGCTTGTCGGTGTCGATGACCGCTCCACGAAGCTCCAGCTCATCGGCCATATTGAGAACCACGAGTGTGGGGATCCTTGTCTCCACCATCTGCAGCACCAGATAAAGGCTCTTTTCCAGGCAGGTGCTGTCCACCACGCAGAGCACACCGGACGGGCGGGGAACTTCTTTGTTGAGACCCAGAAGGACCTCCGCCGCCACCCGTTCCTCTTCGGATTTCGGCGTCAGCCCATAGGTGCCGGGCAAATCGATCAGTTGAATATCTCGATTTGGGGTGGAAAAGAAGCCGATCTTCTTTTCCACCGTCACGCCGGCATAATTCCCCACCTTGTGGCGCAGGCCGGTTAACCGGTTAAACAGCGTGGTTTTGCCGGAATTGGGATTCCCGCCGATCGCCAAAATGAGCAGCCGTTGTTGTGCCGTTGGAGAGTCCAGGGTCATTCGAGCCTCACGTATTGGGACCGCATTCGACGAAAATTCTGTCCCCATCTTCTTTACGGATACAGAGGCGGTAGCCCATCAGTTCGATTTCAATGGGCCCGCCTAACGGCGCCTGCCGCAGGAAAACTACCGGTTCTCCCGGGAACAGGCCCAACTCCATGAATTTCAGGCTGGCCTCCTCGGAGGTTTCTAGGCGATCAATGACCCCTTTTTCCCCCGAAGCCAGAGCGGACAGCACTTTCTTCATTATTCCCCTTCGTCATCCCCCGCGGCCACGCCATCGTCACCCCCGAATGTCCCTGTCGGGGGTCCATCATGATGTGAATGACTCTTTGGATCCCCCGCCAGCACCCGCGGGGGATGACGACGAATAAAAAATAGCATTTTGTCGGCAGCCCCTGCGCTTGTTACACTACTGTCTCGAACCAACCCGTCATCCCCGGCGGTCGCTGGCCGGGGATCTATACATAACGTTAATGATGGTTTCCCCGCCAGAAGTTGCGGGAAATGAAGAAAGCATAAGGAGATTTATATGTCCATGCAGAAAAACGTTGTCCTCTTCGGCCCTCCGGGCGCCGGCAAGGGAACGCAGGCCGTCCGCTTGGGAACGTTCCTGAAAGTCCCGCACATTTCTACCGGGAACATGTTCCGTCACCACATTAAAAACCAGACCCCGCTCGGGAAGAAGGTCAAGGAATACTCGGAGAAGGGACTTCTGGTCCCGGATGACGTCACCATCGCCATGGTGAAAGAACGGCTGGGACAGCCGGATGTCCGGAACGGATTTTTGCTCGACGGTTTTCCTCGCAGCATCCCCCAGGCGGAGGAACTCGACCGGATTCTCGCGGGTTCAGGTCTGCCGCTCCATCACGTGATTAATATCCAAGTTTCGGATGCGGAAATCCGGGGGCGCCTGGCCAAACGCGCGACCCTCGAAGGCCGCCAAGACGATGCGGATCCCACCGTGATCCAGAAGCGGATCGACACCTACAAAAACCAGAGCGAACCTTGCCTGAGCACCTACCGGCCCAAGGGGATTGTTCGCGACATCAACGGCCTCGGCAGCATCGAAGACGTCTTCGGCCGCATTCAGAAGGTATTTGCCTAACGTTTAACAGCGCGGACGATGCCGCGGAAGGATTTCTGCAATCGTTGATAAAGGCGGCGCCACCAGCTTTGCCGGGCCAGGGTGTGCCTTTCAATCTCGGCAACCAGTTCCGCCGGCATCGCAGGGTTGTTCACGCCCTGGATTGCCTGTTGAATCGCTTTAAGCGAACTCAATTCCTGCTGGCACGCGTGGCAGCTTTGGAGATGACTCTCAACCTGGCCCGCCTCTTCCGGTCCCAGCTCGCCATCCAAGTAGGCGGACAACAGCGATGGATCTTGTTGCGGATGCATGAGATATGCATCCATAGCTTAGTATATGCAACTCTAAACGGCAAAAAGACCCCCTTCCCCGGCTAGTAGCGGGAAAGGGGGTTGTGGCAAGGGGGAGATAGACCCTTACCTTTAATTTTCAGGAGCTGCGCCTAATGCGACCTCTTGGGAATTAGAGAGCTTTCGGGAAACCATGCGCGGCCACCCCAGCAACACCCGGTTCTTTTCCTCCAACCCAAAATCCCGCAGGCATCCACTTTCGAAAGTCATCAACCCACGGTCCTTTGAGTCAAACCGATATCCCTGACTTTCCAACCAATGCCAATCCTTATGCGTCGCTCCCAGCCCATGCAGAATTTCGTGCATCAACACCATTTTCTGCAGGCGGCGCGCCGGAACATAGATCAAACCATCGCCCATATAAAACGCCGTGTCGCCCGCTTCCGCTCGATAATCCACCATCACCACCAAGGCTTTTCCCTGAAGGGCATAAAACGGAAGGATGGAATGCATTAAAACTCGTGAAGTCAGTGAACGGCATTCGGGGGATAGTGACTATACGTCTCTGTCTCCCGGTTGGATGGGGAGATAAAGACTGTTCAGACCTTGAAACGAAAGCGAAAACAACCCGCCGCTCAGGTCGCGAAATCCCTGATTCATATCCGTAACCATCGCGCCGAAAACATCGGGCCGCTCATACTTCACGCGTAAAGCCGATTTCCCAATGTCCCCGGCATCTTTGTAATGCGGAATCAACCTAAAAAACACGATGGGTATGTCGCGTTTGGAACTCCACCGTTTCATGCTGTCGGGAACGAAGGATATAAAAAAGGGGTTCCCTTTGGGACCATGGTCCCGTTCCAGATTACGCAAATTATGGGCCAAGAGTTGGATGCTTTGCACATCCTTCTCAAAATTATCGCATTGGACAGCATCGGCTGAATATTCCCGGAGCCATTTCTCTACCTCCCGCCTTGCCGTTCCATATTCCCCTTGCGCCAGAAAGGCCTGAATCCGATATTCCAAGAGTTCTACACGCCGCGAAAAATCGTAGGAATGGAAGGAGGAAAGCGACGTGTTGCGCAACACTTCCCCAAAGCGACCCGTTTTCAACAAACAATCCATCAGCCCAAGGTCAACGCCTCCACCGGAGTGGCGGGCTGTTTTTCCACGATAAATCTGCAAAGCATCTTCCGGGCGGTGGCTTTCTTTCAACAAGACGATCAAATGTTCCCGGACGAGTGTGCTTTTGGGATCTTCTGGAAAGAATTGAAGCCAGTCGCGCAGGAGATTTATTTTCCCCGATACAGAGGTTTGTTGCTTGGCCAAAGCCAATAGATGCTCAGGGGTTTCGCGCTGAGCCATGGAGTGCATCCCCGAGGGGAGCGCCACCAGAAGGAGCAGCGCCAAAACAACTCCGCCGGAGAATCTTCGATAGAAAACACTGTCCATGGAGATTTGAGGGCCTTTACAGACGCTCAAAAGGAGGAATTCGTTCCCGAAAATCGGAGACTTTTTGTTCATACCGCAGTCTATCAGGACGGGCCCAACGGACATGTCACCGGCTGGTAACAAAGCTGCCTGGATTTGTAATTGTTTTGCACTACAATGGAGGGAACACACACGAGCATCATTCGGCTCGTTTTTGAGATGCGAATTTACTTAGGTGGACCTATTTTTCGTAACGAATTTCATCCAGATAAATGACGAATCCGTCCAGATTGTCGTCCCGGCTGGCCGCCCAACAAAAACCGCCGATGATGTGGGACATGTTCTTGCCAACGACATCAATCGTGTATTTCTTCCACTCCTTCGACAAGGTGATCGGACCGATGCTGGCGGAGTCGGAGTCGCCATGATCCCCGGTAATGCCGCCCATCTTGAACTCCGCAATCATTTCCCCGCCCTTTTCGCCGCGCGCCCAGAAGGTCAGACGCGTCATGCCGGTGAGATCGAACCCGCCCGGTTTGGTGCCCCAGTTATTGGCAGGATGCTGCCAAAACATCCCCACCCAACCGGCCCCTTGAGCGCCCTTGCCGCTATAAAGAATTTTAACGCACGACTTTCCGTCTGCGGGATCGGTCAGATTGTTATCAATCAGTTTTATGTCTCCAAAATCCCCCATCCATCCGGACGGGGTAAAATGGTTTACGCTCGACGATTTATCCTGATAGACATAAAAGGTGTTACTTACTGATGCGCCTGATTTCCCGGTATTTTTCCGACCGGCCGCCGCTGTCGCCACCACTCCCATGACAAGGCCGATAGCAATCCATTTCTGTTGGTGCATGATTTTTCTCCTTGGATTAGCCGGTTAATCCGGCAATTTTCCTTCAATTGTGCGCTCCACAATGTGGACGGCAAGTACCACCGGCATGGGAGGACCTTCGATATGCTCAATGGTTTGCTTAATTTCCTTCAGGTTGCGAAGCTCCACCCGGCAGGAGGCACAGTCCTGAAGATGACTTTGGATCCAGTCAGCCCCAGGGGGATTGATTTCTCCGTCCAAATAGGCCGACAACAGTGATTGAACGTGCGAACAGTTCATAACTTCACTCCCAACATGTGATCTTTCAGCAATCTCCGCAATTGGACCCGTCCGCGATAGATCCGGGAACGGACCGTACCCACCGGGCAGGACAGGATATCGGCGATTTCGTCATAGGAGAGATCAGCCATGTCGCACAGGACCACGGGCAGTCGAAACTCGGGCGGAATCATCAGAAGCGCCTGCGACACCGCGCGCTGAAGTTCCATCTTCTCCATGTTTTCATCCAGCGGACGACCAATCCCTTTTAGGGTCTGTCCGAGGGGTGTTGGCGAATCCAAGGGAGCGTCCAAGGAAAGGGTGGGGCGGCGGTATTTCCGGCGCATGGCATCGTTGAAAAGATTGCGCATGATGCGGTAAATCCAGCCTTTGAGGGCTCGGGGACGCTGGAGGTCCCATTGCTTCCAAACTTTGAGGAATGTCTCCTGGACCAGATCCCGCGCATCGGGTTCTTGCCCACCGGTGATCTGAAGCGCCATCCGGTAGGTGAGGTCTCCATAGTTCTGGAGCAACTCGCCAAATTCCCAGGTCTTCCCGGTTTTGAGTTCTTCGAGCACGGTCATTACAGACGCTCCAAGGGTGAAAATCGTTCCATTAAAAATAGATGCTTTTGAGTCATGCCGCAGTTTATCAGGAGGGGGCTGACCGATATGCCACAGGTTGGCAATAAAACTGCCTCGAATTGTCACGGTTTTACACCAAGCAGAGGGAACGACAGGAAAGGCTATCCTTAACGGAAGGGGAGAGGCAGGGAGGGGGCGCTAAGAGTCACCATTTCACCTTTATGCCACCCTGGATGGCTTGGTTGGTCTGGGCGGAACCGATGGTGGCGGTGTAATCGGCGTAGGCTTGCAAGTCTTTGTAGAGGTCTGCGCTTCCGTTGACACCTATCGTGGCGGCGTTGCGGGTCCTGGGGGTGCCCTGTACCGTGAAAGAACCACTGCCCGGCGCATCTACAAACTGCGCTGAGACACGGTTTTCTGTATTCCCGAACTCATGCAGCCAGGCCGTGCTCATCCCCAGCGTTACGGGATGGGCTGACTGCTGGAGCAAGGACCGGTTCAAACGTATGCCCAAGGCTGAAACCAGGGAATCCAGTGTTACTTCCCCCACATTCAAATCCAATCCAGCCGCGCCGGACTCGGTAAATCCCTCTTGCCTGAGATGACTCTGCCGCAGTGACACGGAGGGCTCAACGCTCAAGCTTTTTCGGAATTTGAACTCGGAACCGCCTTCGAGGTAGGTAGTTACGACATGGCTTTGAAAACTGGCGGTGGTTTGCCCGTTTATTCCAGTGAAAGCGATATTCCGGGTACTGTTGTTAGAGACCCCGCCGTAGGCCACGGAACTCTTCAAAAACCAAGACCCCGGCGTATAACGGCCGTAGATCCCTGATTGAATCAACGTGCTCTGGCCGGACATCGCTCGATCGTCGACTGTTAGACTCGTCCGGGCATACCCTCCGGAGAATCCGACTAACAGAGCGTCGGCTAACGGGTAGTCGTAACCCGCTTGAAAACCACCGGTGGCCGAATGAGCGGCCGGCGATCCGATACCGGGATCCCCGTCAATCGAGTCAAAGAATCCCACCCCGCGCGACCAGAGGCCCGCCGCAGTTGTGGAACTCGCCCAAAGGGCGGCACGCTCATGCATCTGGTCCGTAAAAAGGGCGGTGCCGCGAAGTCCAAACCCCGGGAAGTACGCCAGGCTGTCCCCGCTCATTTGATCCAGGGCCGATCGGGCCTGGACAGGAGGGAGGTCGGAAATGGCGTTATAAACTCTCACTAAACTCGCGCCGGCATAAATTTCGGAAGCATCGAGCGCAGCGCCGACGCTCCGCTGGTTGATAGTTTCCCCAAGCATCCGGAAATAAGCTGTCAAGAGAATGTGAACCCATACGTCCGTAGGGGTGTATTCGGCGTAGACCGAAAGATAGGCCGGGAACGAAGACGTGTCAATGGCCAAGAAAACTCCGGTGACTGATCCGGCCGTTAACACGTCGTATAGGCCGATAACGGGGTCCAACGCAACGAGGTCCAAGGTACTGCCGGTGAGGTTGGCGTTTCCGGACACCCTCAAAACCGTTGCGGAGGAGCCGTTGATGTTGATTCGGAGCATTCCCGATCCGGAATAGCTGGCGGCGCTGAGAGCGCCAACACCATTAACCCCCGGGGTCACAATGCCGTTGTTGATCAAACCACCCAGACTGCCGGAACCGGACAAAATGCCGCCGGATTGGACGATGGCATCCCCGACAAGCGAGCCGGTCAGGTTCAGCGTGCCTGCCTGTACCGTCGTCAGCCCGGTATAGGCATTCGCACCCGACAACGTGAATGTTCCATCGCCCACCTTTACCAGGGATCCTCCGCTGCCGCTGATGACACCGGAGACCTCGGTGCTCGAATTATTGCTGCCAACCGTTAGGTTCTGAGAACCCAGTTGAAATGAGCCAGACCCGGCCATCGAACCGGCGGTCAAAGTAAAAGTCGTGGATCGCAGGCTGAAATCGACAACCCCGCCATTATTAATCAGGGTGGCGTTGCCTGAGGTCGAAGAATCTAGAAACATGACATAACTGGTGTTGTCGTTGGCAATAATCGTTGCATTCCCGCCTGTTGATTGCGCACGAAATTCTGTATAGCCGTTATTTGTGACAATCGTGGCGTTAGCAGCAGTTGATTGGTCATAGAACTCAATTAAGTCTTGATTTATTATCGTCGCGTTGCCTGCAGTAGCGTTCATAAGAAAGTTGAGATTGCTTTGGTTGTATATGGTCGCATCCCCGGCACCGGCAGAATAACTAAAAGACATATATTCTCTATTTTGAAAGGTTTGCGTCATCGGCGAGTTATTGATAATTCCTGGACCATTGAACATTACGTCCGAATCATTTAAAAAAGTATAGGCGGAGGCTCCTGCATTAAAGGTCATCCCGTTCAATTGAGAGCCGCCGGCCTTAAGTGGAATAGATATTGCATACGGAACAGCGGTGTTAAAGACGGCGATATCATCAGGAACAATTCCTCCGTCCCAATTCGCGGCATCGATAAAGCTGCTGCCAGGACCCACCCACTCGATGGGCGCTGCCCAAACAGGAGTCATCTGCAATAGACAGATGCCGGTCAGTAACAGGACTATCCCGAAGCGCTTCATATCTTTGGCCTCAGCACAACATGCGACCAACCGATCTTGATCTGAAGCTGGGCCGTAAAAGTCCACAGGCCTGACGGAAAATCAAACGCCGCTCGGCGGGACAGTTCGGGGATGGCCACTGACTGGGGATAAGGATTGGCCGCATAACGGCTCTGCAACACAACCGACACCAGCCGATCCGGGTAAAGATGCAACCCAGCGCTGAAAAGAGGGCTCCAGGTCTTTTGGATAATCTCGCCTGAGGCTTGTGTGGAACCTGTCGGAACACATATGTATTGGATCTTTGACGACGTCAGCGCAACCCCTCCGCCAATCTCCGGCACCAGCATTCGTTGTTTGCCGTGAGGCAGCTCTCCCATGAGCGCTAGCGTGGTCTGATATCGAAATACCAAAGACGCTTTCGTGGTTGAATCGTTGGAGGCTGGCAACGCCTCTTGCGCCTTTTCCCCTTCCAGAGACGGCAGAACCCCGCCTTCCAGATACAAGAAAGGGGCAATCCGGTATCGAATGGCTACAGATAATTTGAATGACGAATTCGTTTGGGGAAGCATCGTTGCAGGGCCTAATTGCAGTGTGGCCTTTGTTCCCCGGAACTGGCGCACCATGACCATCTGTTTTTTGGCGGCGACTTCCAACTGCGCCTTCTGGTACTCGGCCTGGATGCGGCGAAGATTGACTTGGGCTTCGTGGGCGATTTCAGTCGGAGCAGCGGGTTTACTGGCCAGGATCTGCGAATAGAGCTGCTCGGCTTCTTTGGTTTTTCCCAGCCGTTCATAACAACCGGCCATGCGCAACCGGGCTTTCGAAACCAACCTGGGACCGGCGCCAGGAGCCTCAATCACCTGCTGATAAAACTGGACGGCGGCTTCCAAATCCCGTTCGCCGGATTCCTTTACGAGCGCCTTCTGCAGTACCTCTTCGGCGCGCTCAGCACCCCACACGACGCAGGGCTGGAAACCCAACGCCAAAAAAATGACCGCCAGGATCGCGCAGGTTGTTCTAGGTTGTTTTATCGGAGACACGATCATAGTCCTTAAGACCTATTTTATCGGGTGAGTGTTACACCCGTATTTTTCTTATGTAACATTTTGATTACAGCGGAGGAAGGCGTTTTTGATCTATAAAATAAGGTGATTTGAGAGGTGCCGTAGCGGAATCTTCAGGCGATAAATTTGTAGCCGACCCCGTGGATGCTGACGATATACGCTTCCGCGTTTTTGGGGGACAGCTTCTGGCGTAGTATCGCGACGCGGTTATCAACGGTTCGAGTGGTTGGCATTTCCTCATAACCCCAGATTTCCTCCAGGAACTGCCGCCGGCTGACCACCTGTCCGCGGTAACGGATGAGAAGCTCCAAAATTTGAAACTCCTTCGCGGTCAGGGCGATGGGCTGGCCGTTCCGGATCGCTTCCATACGCTTGAAATTAACCGTTACATCGGCAAAGGTGACCTGCTCCACTTTGCTGAGCTCGCGCTTGTGACGCCGGAGCAGCGCTTTCACCCGGGCGATCAATTCCATGGAACCGTAGGGTTTGGTCACATAATCATCCGCTCCCTGCTCGAAACCGACCACTTTCTCCACCTCCTGGCTCCGTGCCGTCAGCATCAGGATGGGAATGTCCGAGCCGTCCTTGCGCAGCGACCGGCAAACGTCATAGCCGCTCATTTTGGGCAGCATCAGATCCAGGATGATGAGATCGGGCTGCAGTTTCTTCGCCTGTTCCAGACCGTCGACGCCGTCCTTTGCCGTGGCCACCGAATAGCCTTCCAGCTCCAGATCGCTGGACAACAACTTGAGGATTGTCGAGTCATCCTCAATCACGAGAATGCGAATCATCTTCTCCTCCTTGCACCAGCGGAAATTCCAGACAAAAGACGCTGCCCTGGCCTGGCGCGCTTTCGACCCAAATGTTCCCTTGGTGTCCTTCGACGATATGCTTCACCATGGCCAGTCCCAGTCCGACTCCTCCGATAGATGTGTCGCCCGCAGCCTGCTCTCCACGATAGAACTTTTCGAAGATCTTTGGCTTTTCTTTTTCCGGAATACCGATGCCGTAATCTTGAACAGCGACCCGGCCGCGATCCTGCGTCCGCGTCACCCGGACATCGATCTGACGGGATTCCCCCGAATATTTCATGGCGTTGTCCATTAGGTTCAGGAGAGCCTGCAAGAGAGACCTCCGGTCCCCACGGATGGAAATGGTCTCTGGCGCCAGATCCAAGCGCACCGCAAAACCATGGGCCTCTGCTTTGGCTTCAAAATGATCAGAAGCCTCTTGGACGAGTGCTCCCAGATCCAGCCGTTCCAACCGGTAGATTTTCTTTCCAGCCAGCATTTTGGAGAAATCGAGGACGTCTTCGATCAGCAGGCGTAACCGGCTGGTTTCCTTCCCCAATAAACCGTAAAACTCATTTCTCTCCTCCTCCGAACGGTAGCGTCCCAGGCTGAGGCGTTCGCCGATGTGGGAGATGGCTGTCAGGGGCGTCCGCAGCTCATGGGAGACATTGGCTACAAAGTCCGCCTTTAAATTCGCCGCCTCTGTCTCGCGCCGCGCGGCCCGTCCTATCACGATGATGCCGGTCACGATGACCACAAAAGAAAACCCGACCATGCCGCCAAAAATCCAGCGGCGCCGGCGTGCGAGCTGGTCGCGCTCCGAAGAATTCGAATCCAAGAGCCGGAAATACAGCGGTGGGTCGACGGGGTTCACCGGGTGCTGAAAACCGGGCTTCGCGGGTCCGCCCCCCTCATCGATTTCCGCCTTAAGGCCGAGGGGACCGGCCAGTTCAGTCATGGAATGTTCCACCATTGGCCATACGGAGCGTCCCGGCACCAGCGCAACAAGCCACCCTTGCCGACGATGGCTCTCCGGGGACAGGATCGGCGCGACCACGGCGAGGTGTTCCCGCGATCCGGACAATTGAAGAACGCCCCCTTGTTCCGACCATCCGCGCTTGCGCAAACGCTCCGAAAGACCCGGCCAATCCTGTTTGGCGAAAGCCTGGCCGATGGGCTGGAGTTTCTCCAGCCGGCGCTCGAGCGCCAGAATCCGGTCCCACGGGCCGCGATGACCAGTGCCTTGGCGCACTTCCTGAAGCAGCGTTTCCTGCTGGGAGAGCGGGATCTTCCACCGTCCGAGAACCAAACCTTCATAGAGATCCTGCCGGAGTTCCTGAGCGCGCTCCCAGGACCCTTTCCTGTCATACAACTGAATCAAGAGCTTTCTGGCCAGGATCCCCATCGGATAACCGGACGGATCTGCGAGTTGGTCATATTCGTGAATCAATTTGAGATACTCCCGTTCCGCCAGGGAGTCCTGATGCAGTTTTCGGTAAACGACGGCGATATTCTTGAGCAGCGCGGCCCTCAAAGGGGTTTTGGACATCTGGGAATAAAGCGCCTGATAGCCTTGAAGGGCGTGCTCCAGATCCTTCTCTACGAATTCCAGATGTTCCAGACGGTCAATTTCCTCACGGAACGAACCCCATTCCAGATCAACAGGAAGGCTGTTTCCCGGAGCGGAAGCGGCCGTGCGCGGCGGGGGAACCAGCAGCTGGTTCTGATCGTCAAAAGCGAAAATATTTTCCACGGGGATTTCGTCCAGCCGCGAGGCTCCCAGAAGAAGCGGGGTCATCTTCGAGATGTCCAGTCGCACCACGCGAGGATCGCGGGCCAGAGCCTGCAGGGAACCCACCAGATCCGAAAGCTTTTCTGCGACTTTCTTTTCGATGAGAATCACGTCCGCCGCATAACGTTCTTCCGTCTGGCGCTGCAACAGCAGGTTCTCCATCTGGAGCGAACGCAACCCCAAATAGCTCAAGAACACCCCGGGCAATATGAGCCCTGCGGTTAATAGGACAATGAGCCTGACCGGATTTCGCATTTTAGACGGCATAAGAACAGTTTGTATTTAACGTCGGAAAAGCACTCTGTCAAGGGAAGAGCATACAAAGAAGAAACCATCCCTCATCCGGACAGGTAGGCACCCAAGATTCGTTCAGAAGGTGTTTGGCTGACGGTGAACGGCACGGGCGATGCCGTGGATCATTCCAACGAAAACGATTTTATGAAAAGGGTAGAGCAGGTACCAGGTCGCCAGCCCCCACAAACCGACGGGATCGAAGACGGCGGTCTGCCGGATGAGCGATCCTTGCCCGTCCGGTTCCACTTCGAACTGCAGCCAGGCGCGACCCGGCAATTTGAGTTCGGCAAAAAGCCGGAGCAGCCGGTCCGCTGCATATTTTTCAACCCGGTAGAAATCGACGGTGTCTCCGACGCGCAGCCACTCCGGATGCCGGCGGCCCCGGCGCATGCCGACTCCTCCCACGAGCAGATCCAAAAACCCGCGGAACCGCCACAGCCAGTCGCCGAAATACCAGCCGGTATCTCCTCCGATCCGACGGATCACCCGGAAGGCTTCCCGGGGACTTCGGTGGACGTGCGCCACCCGTGAATCCAGGATGCGCGTCCCAAAACGGACCCCGGCCCAGGAACGCTTCAGGCCGGCGGACGAAAGGGCATCCGACCAATGGGTCTGCGCAAAATCACTGTCTTCTTTAATGAGCGCCCGGCGGATCGCGTCATGGACGCCGCGCGGCCGGATAGGAAACACCTGCAGGGCCGAGGCATCGCGCACCACCGTGGCATGACGGAGACTGGTCACCAGCTGTCTCCCGACCCGGGCATAGATCGGTGTCACCAGCCCGAGCCAGAGACTGGAAAGCCTGGGCGTCAGAAAGGGAACGGAAATCAGCAACCGGTGCAACCCCCGCTGGCGCGCATACTCCCGCATGAGACCGGCGTAAGAAACAACATCGGCCCCGCCGATTTCATAAATCCGGTTATCCGGAACGGATGGATCGGCCGCGGCCAGCAGATAAGCGATCACGTCTTCAATCGCAATGGGCTGGGCAAGTGTAACCACCCACCGGGGCGTCACCATGATCGGCAGGCGCTCCACGAGCGCTCGGACCATCTCAAAGGAAAGGCTCCCTGAACCAATGATGATCGAGGCGCGGAACTCAATGACGGGAATGCCGGAGGCCCGGAAGATATCCCCGACTTCCTGGCGGCTCCGCAGATGGGATGAAAGGGACTCGCGGCTGTCGCCGAGGCCGCCCAGATAAATGATTCGGCGGATTTTAGCCCGGACCGCTGCTTCAGCAAAGTTGTGGGCGGCTTGCCGGTCGATGGTCTCAAAACCGGAACCGGCGGCCATGGAATGAACCAGGTAGTAGACGGTATGCACGCCTTCCAGCGCTTTTTCCAGCGAAGGGAGGTCCAGCGCATCTCCCTGAACAATATCCGTGTCCGGGATGGTCCGGACCTTCAGGCGTTCCGTCTGCCGGCAGAGGCAGCGCAGCCGACAACCGTGCCGCTCCATCGCCGCCAGAAGCCGTCCTCCGACGTAGCCGGAGGCGCCCGTTAATAAGATCAAAGGAGAAGAGGCCATCGAAGGATGGCTTGGATTATCCGAGATGGGTCCCAATCAAGTGACCAATGCCGAAAGTGATGCCAGCCGCGATCAGACCGATGCCCAATTGACGAAATCCCGAAATCCAGACGGATCGCCCGGTGATCAACGTGATCACCGCTCCAATCCCGAACAGCCCCAGCGCGCTGACCGCCAGGGTGACCGGGACGGCTGTCGTTCCCTGCAGGAACAGAAAGGGCGCCACGGGGATCATGGCGCCGGCGGCAAAAAGGAAAAAGGACATGAGCGCCGCTTCCCACGCGGATCCTCCCAGTTCATCCGGATCAATGCCCAGTTCCTCACGGGCCAGGGTATCCAGGGCTTTAGCTGGATCGCTGATCAAACGCTTGGCCAGATCGCGAGCCTGATCGGAAGGAAGGCCTTTGGCTTCATAAATCAGGGCGAGCTCTTCTTCTTCCTCTTCCGGAGCCACGGCCAGCTCATCGGCTTCCACCGCAATCTGAAATTGATTCAATTCACGGGAACTCTGAACAGAAATCCATTCCCCGATCGCCATTGAAAAAGCCCCGGCCAGAAGTCCCGCGATCCCGGTTACAAGAACCGACCGGCTGGACAGATTAGCCCCGGCCACCCCCATGACCAGGCTGAAATTGGACAGGAGTCCGTCATTGGCTCCCAGGACAGCGGCCCGGAGCGCATTCCCGCCGATCGCCCGGTGGCGGCCTTCCATCCGGGCCAGGGCATTCCCTTCCATGCCACGGGGTGTTTCTTGCGTCATCACCTGCAGAAGTCGCGCGTGAGACCGCTCATCCCCCGGCATCCCGGTCTGGCTCGATTCAGGCTGTGTGTCATACATCCCCTGGTCCGTCCGTTCGGCGGCCGCAATCATCGGAAGGACAGACCCCGGTCCAACGAACCGCGCCAGCCATACTTTGATCCGCGCACGAAGCGTGGGAGTCCAGGACACCGAAACACCTGCTTCGCGCATCTTTTCTTCCCAGAAATGGGCATGCTTCTCTTCCACCTTGGCCAGGCGGCGGTACACCTCCGCCAGCTTGGGGTGGGATTCGGCTTTCGCCATCGCCAGGTAAAGCGTCAGGCTGTCGATCTCCCCCTGAAAGTTGGCCCGGTATCGCGATAGGTCTTTCGAAGTACTCATGATGCGTTTTCGGTTTACAACTCCTGTATAGGACCGTCCGTGTGAATTTTACTCAAATTCGCAAGCAATTTACGAACTCCCTTTTTCTTGTTTGCTTTTTGTTTCCTTGTGAATGGATCGTATTGGTTTTATTGAAAGAATGGAAGAAAAAACACCCATGACAACCGAAAAAATCCACAAACACAACCCGGCGGAAGCGACGGGAAACAACCCCGAGGTCCCGACCAAACCTTTAATGGTTCTGGTCGTAGACGACGAACCCGGTTTCTGCCAGATGTTGAAGTGGGAGCTTACCAATCAAGGCATGCACGTCGAAACGGCAGTGGACGGGACCGAAGGCGTCCAACTGGTCAGCCAGAAAAAATTTGATGTTGTGATTACCGACATCACCATGCCCCGGATGGACGGCCTCAAACTCCTTCAGGAGATTAAAAGCATCTCTCCAGAAACGGAAGTCATTGTGGCCACCGGTTTCGCCGCCGTGGAAACCGCTGTTTTTGCGATGCAAAAAGGCGCCTTTGATTTTGTCTTAAAACCCTACAATCTGGAGCATCTGATTTCACGCGTCAAAAAAGCAGTTGAACGACTCTCCCGTTGCAAGACCTGCGGAAAATTTACCCATAACGAATAATCCATTGACAAAACAAACAGCATGCTGTAGGCTCTAAATGCTTCGGTTTTCGAACTATCTGAGGGATGATGGACTTAGAGCAAAAATCAATCGAACTGACCCGTTACATCGGCGCCGTTGTGGAGCGCTTCGCCATCAGCAGCCAGGAAACGCCGGACGTTTTTGACCTGCTCTCCAACCAGGAAGTCAACCTGATATTGGTTGCCGGGCGGAACGAGCCGGGCCCCATGAGCAACCTGGCGCAAAAACTGAATCTGTCCCTGAGCAGCGTTACGGGTATCGTCGATAGATTGGTAGATAAACACCTGGTTTGCCGGGAACGCTCAGAGGAGGACCGGCGGGTCGTTCGCGTGGGCTTAACCGAGGGCGGGCAGAAGATGTACGACCAGATTTTTCAGGCCCATTTGAAGATTTCCCGCGGGATGATGGCCATGCTCAATGAATCCGAACAGGACGCTCTTTTGGGGCTCATCCGGCGCGTCGCATCCGCTATTGATGAAAAAAAGGAGAAGTAATAAACCATTTTTTGGGTTTTATACTTCATGATTCGAATAGTTCATATGATGAAACAAAGAAGCATTTTATTCTTCGTTCTTCTGACCGGCACAGCGTTCGCGCCCTGCATTTCTGCGGCTGAGACCCCGCTGATGCTTACTCTGGAACAGGCGCTGCAGCTGGCTAAAGAGAAAAGCGTTGATCTGACACTGGCGCACCTGACCCTGGACGACTTTCACAGCCGCTACCGTCAGGCGATCGGCGGCGCTCTCCCGGAAATCGGATTGACCGCCACGTATTCGCGCAATATTCAGAAACCAGTGGCCTTTTTCAGCGGCGGGAAAATGGAGGCGGGGCGGGATAATGGGTTTGATGCCGCCATCACCGCTGAGCAACCGCTCTACTCAGGCGGGAAAGTTTTGACCACAATTCGGGGGGCACGCCATGGGCTTCACGGTCAAGAGAAACTGCTTGAAAGCACGCAAGACGACGTAGCGTTGGCGGTCAAGAGTCTTTTCTACGGCGCCCTGCTCTCCAGTGCCACTGTGGCCATTGAACGGGATAATTTGTCTTCCGCGCAGGAACATCTCGACACGATCCGCGCGCGTTTCCGCCAGGGGCTGGACAGCGATCTCACACTCCGGCGCCAGGACGTGGAAGTGGCCAACACCTCCGCGAATTTAATACGGGCGAAAAATTTACACGAAATGGCTCTGATCAACCTTCAGGAACTGCTCACCCTGGACGTCGATCGCCCGCTTCAGGTCCTGGGAGTACTCGCTCCGCCGAATAAACCGGCGCCTCCTTATGAGACGGTCTCGAAAATGGCGCTGCAGCGGCATCCGGGACTTCAGGCCGCCCGTGAGCAGACCCAAGTATCAGACCATCTGATCTCCATCGCCCTGGCCAATATGAAGCCGAAGCTGTCGCTTTTTGGAAGCCTGGAGTGGGTCGCTCAAGCCAATGATCTGTCCCCAACGGCAGACGAGCGCGCGACCGTCCTGATCGGCGGCCTGAAACTGTCTTATCCCCTTTTTGCCGGCGGCAGCCAGTGGGAAAGCGTTCGCCAGGCGAGAGTCGCCTACCAGCGGGATAAGGAACAGGAAGATCGTCTCGAGCGAGCGGTTCGGGTGGACGTGCGCCGGCAGTGGTTGGCGATCACCGAAGCGCTTGAACGGGCGAAGTCTCAGGAAGAAGCGGTGGAAGAGGCCCGCTTGGCGCTCAAAGCCACCGAAATCCGCTACCGGGCAGGCCAGGCGAACCAGCTGGAACTCAACGATGCGACGTTTGCCCTCAACCGGGTCCGAACACTTTATATTCAAGCCGCGCATGATTATCAGGTCAGTCTGGCTTCCCTCGAAAGGGCCGCCGGCGGATCGCTTCAAGGAGTCCAGCCATGAACCGAAAACATATTCCTTTCATTTCCATTCTGGCCGTATCGCTGCTCGCGTGCCACCGGAAGGACGAAACCCCGCGACTGGAAGCCTTTCCGGTCCGCGTGGAGCGCGTCATGGCCCGGACACTTGAGGAAACCCTGGTCCTGGTCGGCTCTCTCAAGGCACGCAACGAAGCGACGCTTTTCCCCCGCGTTCCCGGTAAACTGAAAGAGAACCTTCTGCGGGAGGGAGACCCGGTGGAAAAAGATCAATCCGTCGCGCTCATCGAACGCGACGAGGTCGGCGTCAAATTCGAAGCGGCGCCTGTTCCGTCGACGCTCGGCGGGGTCGTCGGGCGGATTTATCTCGACAGGGGAGCCAATGTGACCCTGAACACCCCCATCGCCTTCGTGGTGGATGATCGGGAAGTGATCGCGAAGGCGGATGTCCCGGAACGTTACGTCGGGAAGATCTCTCTGGGGCAGGGCGCGCGCGTCCAGGTGGAAGCGTATGCCGATCAATCCTTCCAGGGGACGGTTTCCCGCGTCAGCCCGGTGGTGGACACGGCCACACGCAGCGCGCCGATTGAAGTTCGTATTGACAACACCGCGCGGCGGCTGCGATCAGGCATGTTTGCCAAGATGACCCTGGTGACGACTCGCCGGCCCGGGGCTCTGGCGGTGCCCAAAGAAGCCGTTATGGACGACGGGCGTTCCTTTGTGTTCCTCGTTCAGAACGGCCAAGCGGTGAAGCGGGAAATCCATACCGGCCTGGTCACGGAACGCTATCTGGAAGTGACCGATGGCCTGCCGCTGGGGGCCACCGTCATTACGTCCAGCCTGTTTGGCCTCCAGGACGGCAGCCCGGTGGATGTCACCGAGGGAAATCCGTGAAACTAGCCGACATCAGCATTAAACGTCCGGTTTTCGCGGTGATGATGATCGCCGCATTGGTCGTGCTCGGTCTCTTTTCCTACAGCCGCCTGGGAGTGGACCAGTTCCCGAACGTTGATTTTCCCTTCGTCATTATCCAGACGACCCTTAAAGGCGCCAGCCCCGAAGAGATCGAAACCTCCCTGACCAAACCGATCGAGGAAGCGGTCAACACCATTTCGGGAATTGAGGATCTTCAATCCACCAGTTTTGAAAGCCTCAGCCAGGTCTTCGTTTCCTTCGTTCTGGAAAAGAACTCGGACGTGGCCGCGCAGGAAGTCCGCGACAACGTCAACCGTATTCTCAGCCAGCTGCCGCAGGGAACCGACCCCCCGGTTATTCAGAAGTTCGACCCGGGCGCGGCGCCCGTCATGTCCATTTCGGTGAACGGCTCCCGCTCGCTGCGCGACCTCACGGAAACCGCCAAAAAGAAAATCAAAGAACCCCTGGAGGGGCTCAAAGGCGTCGGCAAAATTACGATGGTGGGCAGCCGGGAACGCGAAATCCATATTATCCTGAACCCGATGAAAATGGCGGCGTTCAAGCTCTCCAGCAAAGAGGTCAAGGACGCTCTCACCCAGCAGAACATTGAAATTCCCGGAGGCCGCGTGGACCAGGGGCAACGAGAACTGGTGCTGCGAACGCTGGGCCGCATCGCCGCCTCCGCTGATTTCGAGAAGGTCATCGTCACGAACGTTAACGGCGTGCCGGTCCGCATCCGGGACATCGGACGGGTCGAGGATACCGAAGAAGAACCCCGCTCCCTGGCGCGGCTGAACGACCAACCGACGATCTCGCTCATCGTGCAGAAGCAATCGGGGACGAACACCGTGGAAGTTATCACAACCGTTAAGACGGCGCTTGAAAAACTGACGGGTGGACTTCCTCCCGGGGTTCACGCGGAGGTCACGCGCGATCAATCGGATTTCATCCTGGCTTCGGTCCGCACGGTGCAGGAGCATTTGATCCTGGGGGCTCTTCTGGCCAGTCTCATGGTCTTGTTCTTTCTCGGCGACCTGCGCAGCACGATCATCGCGTCTATCTCGATCCCGACCTCGATCATCGCGACGTTCGTTTTGATGGACCTGGCTCATTTTACGCTCGACACCATGACGCTCCTGGCGCTGGCGCTGGCGGTCGGCGTGGTGATTGACGACGCGATCGTCGTACTGGAAAACATCTTCCGGCACATGGAGGAAGAAAAAATCGTCCCCATGACCGCCGCGTCCAGCGGCACCCGTGAGATCGGCCTGGCGGTCATGGCCACCACGCTTTCGCTTGTCATTATCTTCCTGCCGTTGGCCTACATGCAGGGAATTGTCGGGCGCTTCCTGAAGAGTTACGGACTCACGGTGGCTTTCGCCATCATGGTCAGCTTGTTTGTCGCTTTCACGTTGACCCCCATGCTTTGTTCGCGTTTCCTCAAACTCCGGCAAGGTCCTCGCAGTGCCCTGCAACGAGGGGTGGATGCCTTTAACGAGGTTCTCAGAACCCGCTACGGGCGTCTCGTTCAATGGGCTCTGGCGCACCGGGGATGGGTCGTGGGGGGTGCGGCCGCGGTGATCCTTTCCACCGTGCCGCTCATCCTCGTGATCGGCAAAGACTTCCTGCCGCCCGACGACACGAGTGAAATGCAGATCACGATTAAGGCACCCGAAGGCACGTCGCTCACGGCCACCGATGAGATTATGAAGCAGCTCGAACGGGAGATCCGGCGACTGCCCGGCGTGCGCACCCTCCTCACCTCCATTGGAGAAGGGGAAGGCCGGAACGTCAACGATGGTTTAATTTATGTCCGCCTGCAACCCATCGGCAAGCGGCGGCATTCCCAGTTTGAGATCATGGCCATGGCGCGCCGGGCTCTCAAAAAATACACCGGCCTGCGGACCAGCGTCAGTAAGGTCGACCTGATCGGCGGGACCAACTTCCCGACCTCCGACTTCAGTTACGTGCTCGTGGGCCCTGATCTCGACAAGCTGCAGGAGTACTCCGGAGCCATTGTGGATGGGCTCAAGAAGGAACCGGGGTTTGTCGACGTGGACACCACCCTGAGCTACGCCAAGCCGGAACTGCAGGTGCGCATTGAGCGCGACCGCGCCCAGGACATGGGCGTCAAAGTGGAGGACATCGCCTCCAGTTTGAGAACGATGGTCGGAGGCGAAGAAGACATCACCAAATACAAAGAAGGGGATGAACTCTACCAGGTGCGCCTGCGTGTGGATAAAAATTACCGCAACACCGCGGAAGCCGTGTCCGGACTCTATTTACCATCCTCCAAGGTTGGGCTGGTTCGCCTCGACAACATCTCGACGCTCATCGAACGCAAAGGGCCCTCCCAGATCGACCGGATGAACCGCCAGCGCCAGGTCACGATCACCGCCAATCTGGAAGATGTCCCGATGGGGGCGGCCATCGCCAAAGCGGACGCACTGGTGAAAAATCTCCGCATGCCGCCCGAATACAAACCCCTGCTCATCGCCGAAGGCCGGGAAATGGGCCGCATGTTTACGGGATTTTTGATCGCCTTTGGGTTGTCGCTCATCTTCATGTACATGGTGCTGGCGTCACAATTCGAGAGCTTTCTGCACCCCATCACCATTCTTCTATCGTTGCCGCTGTCGATTCCCTTTGCCCTGCTGTCGCTGTTTATTCTGGGCCAGAACCTGACGATCTTTTCAATCATGGGATTGTTCATGCTTTTCGGAATCGTGAAGAAAAACGCCATCCTGCAGGTAGATTACACCAACACCCTGCGGGCCAGGGGAATGCCGTGTTATGAAGCGATTCTCGAAGCCAACAAAACCCGGCTGCGCCCGATTCTCATGACCACGCTCGTGCTCGTCGCCGCCATGATCCCCGTGGCGCTCGGCCGGGGGCCCGGATCGGCCAACCGCGCGACCATGGCCGCCGTCATCATCGGCGGGCAGACGCTCTGCCTGCTCATTACGCTTCTCATGACTCCGGTCGCTTACTCGCTCTTTGACGACGCCAACACCTGGTTTCGAAAACGGTATCGGTCCCTTGAAGCGCCACGCCCGCCCAAACAAGAGTCAAACTAAAAGCCAGAATTCGACTGACGTTCCCTTCGCTGTAGCGAAAAGCAGCCGTCAACCAATAGGCATGGGATAGATATATCCCGAAGCTGCGATGCCCCAGTTCCACCAGCGGCCGCCAGCTCAGGAAGGATTGGAACCCATCCGCACGTTCATTCAACACACGGTCCGTCACCCAAAGAAGAATGAGTGCTCGTGATAACTCTGTGGTCATCAGGGAAAAACCGTTCCCGAAAAGGCTCCCCGCAAACACCTGCCGCAGGAAAATCAACCCTAATCCTCCCAATCCAAAAAGCTCAATCGATTTCCGGTTCCGCCAGGCGGCCAGCAGCGCCCCGGCCCCGAATGTTTCAAAAGCGCCTGGCGTCATAATGTCGAGCGCAATCTTCGGCCAATCGAAAAATCCTCCGATGGTCCGGATCAGGAGTCCCAGCGCCACCAGGACGAGGCTGACTGTTTTCAGGCGCGGCCATCCCGCCCACCGGATGACCCAGGGCCAGATCAAATAAAACTGCATGATCACCGCCACAAACCACAACGGACCGCCCGGACTCGAGAAGCGCCCTTCCCGGATAAAATGCCAATTGCTCAGAAACGATAAATGCCAGGGAAGATGCCGCAGCTCCTCCAAGCGGAACAAAGCCGCCAGAAGAACCGTGATTAAGAAAAGTGGAAGGATACGGCGAAAGCGCCGCTGGTAAAACACGGCCAGCAGCTCCCGCCAGGACTCCCGCGGCGCCTCGGCCAGAGGGCGAAGGGAGCGCGTGATCAGATAACCGCTCAGGACAAAGAAGACATCCGCGCCCAGACGGCCGCCCGTCGGGTCAAAGGAAATCCCGTGGGGCAGGTAATGCTGCCCCACGACCAGCAGAATAGCCAGTCCCCGCAAGCCGTCGAGTCCAGCGTCGTGTTGAATGGCTTTCGAAGGAGTTTGAGTCACAATGCTGAAAATTAGAGCATTTCTTGAACAGCGGAAAGAAGATGACCTGACTTTGCGATATTTTTCGACCAATCAGATAAATTATCATGTTAAAGTGTTCGCCGGTCGGTCGAACGAGAGGGATTGAGGAGAGGCAGGGAGTAGAATGCACAAGATCCTGAGAAAAGAACAACTGAATGCAGGGATTACCCTGCTCGAGTTCGAAGCGAAAGAGATCGCCGAAGCCGCCAGGGCCGGCCAATTTATCATCCTCCGGATTGACGAACGCGGAGAACGATTTCCCTTAACTCTTTTCGACTTTAACCCCCAAAAAGGAACGATCACCGTGGTGTGCCAGGCCGCCGGCGTCAGCACCCGAAAACTCTCCTCCCTCAACCCGGGGGATTCGATCCTGGATGTGGCCGGGCCTCTCGGGCACGCGGTCGACATCGATTCCATGGGCCGCGTGATCATGATCGGCGGCGGGGTAGGCACCGCGGAAGCTTATCCG
This sequence comes from Elusimicrobiota bacterium, assembly GCA_041660185.1. NCBI lineage: Bacteria > Pseudomonadati > Elusimicrobiota > Elusimicrobiota bacterium. Next base: position 178,343 of record JBAZWU010000002.1, read on the forward strand.
ATTGCCAAAGCCCTCCAAAAAAGCGGAAAAGAAGCGACCGCCATCATCGGCGCCCGGACCAAGGACCTCCTGATCTGCGAGAAAGAAATTCGCGAGGTCTGCCGCACAACCTATTTCACAACGGACGATGGTTCTTACGGCCGGAAGGGGTTCGTGACGGATGTCCTACAGGAGCTTCTGGATAAAGGTTCCTATGACGTGGTCTTTGCCATCGGCCCGGTACCCATGATGAAGAAGGTGTCCGAGGTGACACGCCTCAAAGCGGTGAAAACGCTCGTCTCCTTAAACTCGATCATGATTGACGGCACCGGGATGTGCGGAGGCTGCCGGATCCAGTTGAACGGGGAACCCAAGTTTACCTGCGTGGACGGCCCTGAATTTGATGGGCATGCCGTTGATTTCGCAGATCTGACACGCCGTCTGCAGCAATACAAAGAGCAGGAGAAGCGATCCCTGGACCGCTACGAAGAACAATGCCGGATTGGTCTGAATCAAAATCAAGCGACCCCTCCCCGATGAAAGAACAAGATCCGAAAGAACGGATAAAGAATTTCAACGAAGTCCCCCTGGGATACACCGCCGAAGAGGCGATCGCAGAGGCCTCTCGATGCATTCAATGCAAGAATTCCCCCTGCATCAAAGGCTGCCCGGCCGAGATAGATATCCCCGGTTTCATCAAGGCCATCCGGGAGAAGCGCTTTGACGACGCCATTTTTGTCGTCAAAACCACGAACAACCTGCCGGCGGTCTGCGGGCGGGTCTGTCCCCAGGAAGACCAATGCGAGAAGCTTTGCGTTTTCGTCCGAAAGGGAACTCCCATCAACATCGGGAACCTCGAGCGATTTGCCGCGGATTGGGAATTGCGAAACGTTGCGGCCACGCGCAAGCCGAAGAACCCCACGCCGGGTCCTCTCGAAAAAGTAGCGGTCGTTGGATCCGGACCTGCCGGGCTCGCCTGCGCGGCGGACCTCGCGAAACAAGGATACCGCGTAACGATTTTTGAAGGGCTGCACAAACCCGGCGGCGTCCTGACCTACGGGATCCCGGAATTTCGCCTGCCCAAGGAAATCGTCATGCGGGAAGTGGAGTCGATCCAGAAGTTGGGCGTGGAGCTCAAACTTAATTTTGTGATCGGCAAGATCAAGACGATCGACCAGTTGCGCGCGGAAGGCTTCAAAGCGTTTTTTATCTCAACGGGAGCCGGTTTGCCGCATTTCATGGGAATCGAGGGAGAGAACCTCAACGGGGTTTACTCGGCCAATGAATTCCTGACGCGCATCAACCTCATGAAAGCGTACACGTTCCCGGAGGTCGACACGCCGATTCGAGTGGGGAAGAAAGTCGTGGTGACCGGGGCAGGGAACGTGGCCATGGACGCGGCCCGCTCAGCCTTGCGCCTCGGCGCCGAGAAGGTCTCGATCGTCTATCGGCGATCCGAAGCCGAGATGCCCGCACGGCTGGAGGAGATCCATCACGCCAAAGAGGAAGGCATTGAATTCCATCTTCTGACGTCTCCCGTAAAAATTATCGGCGATGCCAATGGCCATGTCAAAAAACTGATTTGCCTCAAGAATGAACTCGGGGAACCCGACGCGAGCGGTCGCCGGCGCCCTGTTCCCATTCAAAACTCCGAGTTTGAAATCGAGGTCGACACCGTTATTGTGGCCGTGGGGAGCGGCTCGAATCCGCTCCTCCTTAAAACGGTGGAGGGCCTGAAGCTCAGCCGGAAGGGAACCATCAAAGCCAACGAATCCGGGCAGACCAACCTTCCGGACATTTTCGCAGGCGGCGATATTGTCACGGGGTCTGCTACGGTCATCGCCGCCATGGGAGCAGGAAAGAAAGCGGCCCGTGCCATCCATCAATTTTTGAATAAGGTTTGATTCTTCCGTGAAGTGTTATAGAATCCGCTGAATCCCCACGGGATGTTCCGTTGGATGCAATGACGCATCTATCCGGTCCTACCTATCTTGCCCTGGATGGGGGTCGCGCTAAAACCGCACTACTAAAAGGAGATCATTTCCATGAACCTATGTTCCCCCAATGCCAATGACGCCACTGGGTCGTTCAACCGTTCCAAAAGTGTTGTTCCTATGAGTGGCCTTTGTTCTCGCTGTTTGGACGGTTGCCGAGGCAACTGCGAAGTGTTTAAAGCGACGTTCCGCGGAAGAGAACTCATCTATCCAGGCCCTTTCGGCGAAGTAACGGCCGGCGGAGATAAGGATTATCCCGTCGACTATTCTCATCTCAACATCCAGGGTTATGCCCTCGGCGCCCGCGGGCTGCCGGCGGGGGTCAAGCCGGGACCGGACACCGCGCGCTTCCCGGCGGTGGATACCGCCACCGAGTACGGATGGAAGTCCAACGTTCGCATGACCATGCCGGTCTTCACGGGGGCCCTCGGGTCCACGGAGATCGCCCGGAAAAACTGGGATCACTTTGCCGTGGGCGCTGCCCTTTCCGGCATCACCATTGTGTGCGGAGAAAATGTCTGCGGGATTGATCCAAAGCTCGAGCTGGATAAGAAGAAAAAAATCAAGAGCTCTCCTGAAATGGACCGGCGCATCGAAGCCTACCGGAAATACCACAAAGGCGACGGAGAAATCCTGATTCAAATGAATGTCGAAGACACGCGTTTGGGCGTGGCCGAATACATCATCGACAAACATGGGATTAAAACCATCGAGCTCAAATGGGGCCAGGGAGCCAAATGCATCGGCGGAGAAATCAAAGTCAATTCGCTGGAGCGGGCCCTGGAACTCAAGCGGCGGGGGTATATTGTGACGCCGGATCCGGAAGATCCCGTCAATCAGGCGGCGGTCAAAGACGGCGCGCTGAAAGAATTCGAACGGCACAGCCGTCTCGGGTTCATCGAAGAGGAGGCGTTCTATAAAGAAGTGGAACGGCTGCGCGCGCTGGGATTTAAGCGCATCACGCTCAAGACAGGGGCCTACGGCCTGCGCGAATTGGCGATGGCCATCAAATGGTCCTCAAAAGCCAAGATCGACCTCTTGACCATCGACGGCGCCTCGGGCGGGACCGGCATGAGCCCGTGGCGGATGATGGAGGAATGGGGCATGCCCTCCCTCTATCTCCATGCCGCGGCCGCCGAGTTCGCGCGGGTGCTTCACCACAAGGAAGAAAAGGTGCCGGACCTGGCGTTCGCGGGCGGCTTCAGCTCGGAAGACGGCCTCTTCAAAGCGCTGGCTCTGGGATCCCCGTATGTGAAAGCGGTCTGCATGGGGAGAGCTCTCATGATCCCGGGCATTGTCGGGAAAAACATCGCCCAATGGCTGGAAGAAAAGAGCCTGCCGAAAACCGTCAGCGAATACGGCACGACCCCGGAGGAGATCTTCGTCTGCTACGAACAGGTTGCCGAAATGGTCGGCAAGGCCGAAATCAAGAAAATCCCGCTGGGGGCGATCGGCATTTACAGTTACATCGACAAACTGCATGTCGGCCTGCAGCAGCTCATGGCCGGCGCGCGGTGCTTCAACCTGGCGTCCATCAGCCGCAGCGACTTGATGTCATTGACGGACGAATGCGCGAAAGTTACGGGAATCCCGTACCTGATGGAGTGCAACCGGGAGGAAGCGCTGGCAATCCTCAACAGCTGATCTCCGTTTAGATCGCAGATCACCGAGAAAGCCGGAAAGGCCCGTCAAGGCCCTTCCGGCTTTTCTCGTTTTCGAGGTCAGCCCCTCAAGGGGACGCCGCCGTGTTAGAGGACGTAGTCTTCTTTTGAATGGGCTTGAGCAAAAACGCGGGTAAAAACAGCGCCGAAAAAGAAAATCTGAGCGGAGAAATACGTCCAGGCCATGATGACAATCAGCGATCCGGCCGCGCCGTAGAGGGATCCGTAGGAACGCCGGCTGAAGTAGAACCCGAGAGCGACTTTGCCGATATCAAAGAGAGCCGAGGTCAACAACGCCCCGGGCCAGATCTGTCGCCAGCGAAGTTTCACGTCCGGCACCCATTTGAATATCCCCCCCAGGAACAGGGTGACCAGCGCCAGCGAGGTGAGATGCCCGAGGCCCTTCCAGAAGGCGACCCGGCCAATGCCGGGGAGGAAACCGCCGAACTGGCGGTTAGCGATTCCCAGTCCGGTATCGAGCACCGTAAAGGCCAGAATAAAAACACCAGCGGCCAGGATCATGGCCAGCGGGACCAGCGTGGATTTAATAAACGCGCCCCACCCGTGTTGGGTTTTGACTGGCACGTGCCAGATATGGTCGAGAGAGGCCTTGAGCTGAACAAAGACCGAGGAAGCGCCGTAGAGAAGCATCGAAACGCTGAAAAAGGTCAGCGTCTGCAGGCCGTGCCCCCGCTTGGGCAAAAGCCAACCCCGAATGAGATGCCCGACACGCTCCCCCATAACCACATCGAACTGGGCCATGATCTCGGCCCGGGCAACAAAACGGCCGAGAATCCCGATGATCAAAACCAGAAGCGGGGTAACGGAAAAGATGGCAAAATATGCCAACCCGCCGGCCAGAATTTCCGGCCGGACCTTTCGCCATTCGTGATAGGTTTTCTTGAGAATCTCCAAAATCGTTCCCTCCCGCCATTATCCTACAGAATTTTAGTGAAAATGCATCTGTTGCCCTCTCCCTCAGCAGGGAGAGGGCAAGGCCGACCAACGGGACCCGCCACACTGCTGGCGAGGCCTCGCGGGACGTCTGGCGGGGAGCCGCGGGTGAGGGCACAACTTTAACCCTCACCCAGACCCTCCCCCTCATCAGGGGGAGGGATCTACTGTTAACATTCCCGTTCCCTATTCTTAACCCTTCGGTTCGTTGTTTTTCTGTCGGAAAGGAGGTAAATCCAGAGGGCCATGAAACCCTCCTCCATCGTTAAAAGCCTCCTCTTTCTTGGATTTATTCCATCGTTGGCGTGGGGAACGTCTCTGAGAAGCCAGATCTTGGCGCAGATCGCAGAAACACATTCCTCCATCCAGGTCGTTATTTATGAGATCAACTCTCCGGAAATGGCGCAGGCTCTGGCTTCCGCAGCCCATCGCGGAGTGGATGTGCGGGTGATTGTCGACGAAGCGCGTTCCAATAAGCCGTCAAGCCAGGAAGCGTTTTTGAAGAGCGAGGGCGTTGCGGTCAAGAAAATCGCGGCAGACGGCCGGAATCTGATGCACGACAAATTTGTCCTTTTTGACCGCTCTCTGGCGCTGACCCCCTCCTATAACCGTTCCATCCGGTCCCTGCGCGAAACCGGCTCCGCCGAACAACTCTTCACCGATGAGCCCACCCTCGTACGACAGTTCCAGAAGGAATTCGAAGCCGTCTGGCACGCCGCTGACTACGCCCGCCTCCCCTAACACCTTGGTGACAGACACCGGTTAGCGACAGTGATTTCAGCTTATCTGTAGAAGGTTTTCGATCAAGTTTCTCGAAGTGGGCCCGATCTGGAGGAATAAAAAAGAGCGGTGGTGCCGGATTGCAAATCGGGGCAGAAATGCGCAGCTCACTACAAACGATACACCCAACATATTGAATTTGAGTAGTATCCCAGGTGACTGACACCAAGGTTAATGAAGGACTTTTTTCAGGAGGGGTGGTGTGATGAACGTGGTGACGACCACCATGGCGATGAGGGCCGAATAGAGAGGCCCCTGAATCACACCGGAGGCCAGCCCGACTTGCGCAAAAATCAATCCGACTTCCCCCCGCGGGATCATACCGATACCAACACTGAGGCGATCCACGCCTTTCGTCCAAACCGCCCAGCCGCTCGCCAGTTTCCCGATGACCGCCACCCCAATCAGCAGAACAACCAAACCATAAAGGCCTGCGGAGGCCGCAACAAACGGATTAAAGGGACGAAGATCCACTTTGGCGCCGACCATCACAAAGAAAATCGGGACAAAAATGCCGGCGGCGGGTTTCAGGAAAGAGTGTATTTTCTCCTTCCGGGGTGTCTGCGCCAGAAGGATCCCGGTCATAAAAGCCCCCACGATAAGCACGCTCCCCACGGCCTGCCCCCAGGACGCCGGCCCGGACAAGGCCTGCCTCTGCACAACGGCCAGAAGGATGATCCCCAGGATATCGTCGATCACCGCCGCACCCAGGATAATCTGCCCCTCCGGCGTCTGGAGCTTTCCGATGTCCGTCAGAACACGCGCGGTGATGCCAATGCTTGTAGCGGTCAACGCCGCGCCGACCAGTACCGCCGGCAGACTCGCATGCCCCAGACCCCGCATGACCACAACCCCCAGGAGAAAGGGCAGCACCACCCCGACACACGCCACCGCAAAGGAGACCGGACCGGCTTTTAACAACTGTTTCAAGTCACTGTCGAGCCCGGTCTCCAGGAGGAGAAGAATCACCCCGGCCTCAGCCGCGAGCGAGAGCCCCGGATCATTTGGATGAAAAAACGATACCACTCCAGTTCCCAGGAGGACGCCCCCGAAAAGCTCCCCCAGCACCGCCGGCTGTTTCCAACACTCCGCCAGCTTTCCAAAGAGCTTCGCGCTGACCAGAATCATCAGCAGATTAGTCAAAAAATGGGAAACGTGCATTTGAAGCATTTATACCAATAATCTGACAAGACCTCGCAAAAAAACGTCATCCCCTGCGGTCTCTGGCAGGGGATCCATCCTGCCTTTTATCACTGATAGATTCCCCGCCAGTGGCCGCGGGGAATGACGATCATGAGTTAAGAATTTGGGTTCCGATGTGTAAGCAGATTATGCTATCGTCCAATCATTATGCGATCAACCCGTTTGGTATTCCGGACTGCTTTTTGCGCGGCGTGGCTGTGGATGACTGAGAAGCCCGGCAGGGCCTCGGAAAACCAGCTTGAGTTTAATCTGGGGCGCGGTTTTCCATCGAGTTCGATCCAGGCCGGAGACCGTTCCGACCGGGTTGGCGCGCGCGGCACAGAATGGTCCGCAAACCTGTTGCATCATCTGGCCGGCAAGAGGGCCTACTGGGGCCTGGGCGGCGGCCAATTCAGATCAAACGACAATGTGTCGCAAACCTTTGTGCCGAACGCTTTTTCGACGATCACATCAAAGGCAACCACGGTCCTGGTCCTGCTGAGGACTGATCTATCCGCCCAATCCAGGTTTGTTCCTTACTTTATCGGCGGTCTCGGCTGGGCACAAAACTCCCTCTCGGTGGTCGCTGTGCCAAACTCCACCTGGACGGATACGGGAACGTCGGAATCCAGAAAGCTTCTAAAGGATTCAAAGAACACCTTGGGGTATGCCTACGGCCTTGGACTGGATTATGCGCTCAACGATCGGCTGCTGATCGGCGTTGAAGCCCGCTACCAGGGATCCCTGAAAAACACCTACGAAATGACCCCCGCCGGCGCTGCCGCCACCGGCCAAAACAGCGTCCGAGCGCCGTTGAACCTCTTCGCGACCAGCGTCAAAGCCGGTATCAAATACTAAATACGAGTAAATTTAAGTCAGGCGGCTTCAGGGTGTTGGCCCAATTTTTTAGGGACAATGGCCAGGTCCAAACCGACAGCATGAAGGATGTCGTGAAGGCTCACAATTTCAGGGTTTCCCCCGCGCGACAGGATCTGATAGAGATGGCCGCGATTCATGCGGGTGCGGCGGGACAAGGCCAGCAAGCCTCCCTGAGCTTCGGCGACGTTACGCAGGGCAACCAGGAAATGTCGGCGGTCCCCCTCTGCGAGCGCCGCATTGAGATAGGCGCAGGCTTCACAGGGATTCTTCAAATCCTTAATAAGTTCTTTATGGTAGCTAATGCTTGGTTCCATGGTTTCTCCATTGGTAATCTTGCCAGAAGTTCTGCGCTTCATGAATATCCCGTGTCTGAGTGCTCTTTTCGCCACCGATCAATAGAATGATTATGTGTGGGCCATCGCAACCAAAGTAAACCCGATACCCAGGACCCCAGTATATCTTTAGCTCGAAAACGCCCTGACCGACCGCCAATGGCCAGGGTTTCCTTCCGCAAACCGTTCCAGTCGATTGCGTATGATCGCCCTTGTCCTGGGGTTCCGAAGCCCACGCAGCCAATCCAGAAACGGGACCCGGCCGCCAACCAGAACATATGGCCGGAGCTCCTTCGAACCACTCAGCACGGAGCGTTACCCAAATTGTACGGTATAACAGACATTCCCGCAACCTCTTTCCGAGCCACCAAGTGAGACGGAGCCCTACCGACTTAGATAGAGATCGCAATGAACTATTCAGAGAGGAAGCAGGGACAGGAGGGAGGTCAGAGAATGGCGTTGAAGAGGTAGCCGACGGCGATGATCGACAAAGCGACGATGGCGAAAAAGGTCGCTAAAAGCCGGGGTTTGAGCACCCTGTTTAAGATAACCGCCTCCGGGAAGGAGAGCGCTGTCACCGCCATCATGAAGGCGAGTACGGTTCCGACCGGCAGGCCTTTGCCCATCAGCGCCTGAACCACCGGGAGGATGCCGGCGGCGTTGCTGTAAAGGGGAACGCCGATCAGAACAGCCACCGGCACGGCAAAAGGATTGTGGCGGCCGGCATAGCGCACGAGGAAATCCGACGGGGCATAGCCATGAATAAATCCGCCGATGCCGACGCCGATCAGGATGTAGGGCCAGATTTTGTTGAGCAACTCGACGGTGTATTCCCTGGCGTAACGCACTCGATCAGTCCAGTTTTGCTCCTCCGGAGCCGCAGAACCGACCTTGGTTTGATAGACATAATCCTGGACATACCTTTCCATCCGCAAACGTCCAATCACAATCCCTGACACGATCGCAACAACCAGCCCCGTACCGATGTAGAGCAGGGCAATTTTCCAGCCAAAAAGGCCCCAGAGCAGGACCATGGCGACCTCGTTGATCATGGGCGAGGAAATCAGGAAGGAGAACGTCACCCCCAGAGGGATTCCAGACTCGATGAACCCGATGAAAAGGGGTACGGCGGAACAAGAGCAGAACGGCGTCAAAATACCCAGCAACGCCGCCAGGACGTTTCCAAGATACTGCCGCCGGTGCGACAGCATCGCCCGGGCGCGCTCCGGGGAAAAGAAGGAGCGAATGACGGCAATCCCGAAGACGATGATCGACAGAAGCAGGAAGATCTTGGTCGTGTCGTAAACAAAGAAGTGGACCGCTTCCCCCAGCGGACTGCCGGGAGTGAGCGCAAAGACGGTCCAGCTGATCCAATCAGCGAATAGTTTCATCATCTTAGAACTCCATAATAGAAACCGATCAGGATGAAGACTCCTCCGGTGATGCGACGCGCCCAGACCTCGATGCGCCGGATTTGCTCAAAAGCACGGGCAAGCCCTTGGACACCGGCGGCAATCGCCAGGGCAAAAACAGCCACCGGCAATCCGGTCCCAAGGCCGTAAATCGCAGGCAGGATCAGCCGGGATTCATGCGCCACCGCAAGAGGAACAAGACCTCCGAAAAAAAGCGCTGCCGAGACCGGGCAGAACGACAACGCGAAAATCATTCCTAGCAGGCCCGCACTGACGAGCCCCTTGCCTGACACGCGGGCCTGCAGCCGGGCAACCCAGCCCTCTCCAAAAGAGGGAAACCGCAGCCATTCCAGGAGAAACAACCCCATCAGAATCAGGAGCGGCCCCAGCAGCACCTGCGCATAGCGCTGCAGCGCAAAGGAAAGACCGGGAATCGAAAGCATCCCCGCAACAATAAGTATGGAAAGCACGATGTAACTCACCATGCGCCCTGCCGTATAGAAGAGCCCTGACAGCCAGACGCTTTTCAGATCGTCCATTCGACGGCCGATAAACGACATCGCCGCGATGTTGCTCGCCAGGGGACAGGGGCTGATGGAGGTCAGGAGCCCAAGCCAGAAAGCACCGCCAACGGCTATGGCTGAGGAATCCATCAAGAACCCTTTTGAAATTGCCGCACTTCGTCCTCAACGTAGCGAGCAAAGGCTTCGGGCGTCTTGACCAATGACCAGACCTGATCAAGGTTCTTCCAGTGAGGCTTGTCTTTCGCCTGGCTCACCAGCACCAGCGAACTGGCGTAAAGACCGAAGTCCTTGATGAAATGACGGTTGGCGGGTTCATCGATATTGACTACCCGCCATTCCAGCGAACCGCTAGCCAGTTCTTTGGCAAACTCTTTCTTGAGGGCCTCTGCGGAATAGGCCTCGATCTTGCGGCAGGTGGGACAGCGCCGGGCCGAATGGAAGTAATAGGCGACGACCTTCGAAGTTCCCGTCGATGGGCGCACCGCAAACACTCGATCCGCCATCACCAATGGGCTCAAGACTGAAAGGGCGACCCCTAATAGAAACACCTTGCGCCTCATCATGCGCGGGATCCGCAAACGAACCAGTGTTTCGTCCGGACGCAGAAGCTACAGACCGACAGCATCACCGGAACTTCAACGAGCACGCCGACGACGGTGGCCAGGGCGGCTCCGGAACCGGGGCCATAGAGCGCGATCGCCGTAGCAACCGCCAGTTCGAAGAAGTTCGAAGCGCCGATGAGCGCCCCCGGCGCGGCAATCGGATAGGGTACTTTGACCAGTTTCATCAACCCGTAGGCCAGCCCCGAATTAAAGTAAACCTGGATCAAAATCGGGATGGCAATCAGGACCACATGCAGCGCCCGGGTCGTAATGTTCTCAGCCTGGAACGCGAAAATCGCCACCAGCGTGGCCAGGAGGGCCAGAATCGTTATGGGATGGAAGAACGAAACAAATTTTTCATTGAACCACTCCACGCCTTTGCGGCGGATCAGCCAGGCGCGGCTCATCGACCCCAGGACCAGGGGGATCACCACAAAAACAAGCACCGAATAGAGGAGCACCTGGAACGGCACCTGCAAACCGGAGGCGCCCGACACCAGGAGCTTCACGATCGGCGCAAAGAGCACGAGCATCAGGAGGTCGTTGACCGACACCTGAACCAGCGTATACGCGGGATCGCCGTCCGAAAGATAGGACCAGACGAAGACCATGGCGGTGCAGGGAGCGGCGGCGAGAATAATCGTACCGGCGATGTACTGACTGGCCAGATCGGGGCTTATCCAGGACTGCAGGAGATGCCGGAAGAAAAGCCAGCTGAAGAACGCCATCGAGAAGGGTTTGACCAGCCAATTCACAATGAGGGTTACGACCAGACCGCCGGGCCGCTTTCCCACGTTTTTAATCGAGGCGAAATCGATCTTAAGCATCATCGGGTAGATCATCAACCAGATGAGTACCGCTATCGGAATATTGATGTGGCTTCCCTGGCCGAACTCCATACGGCGCAGTGCATCGACCAATCCCGGGAGCGTCTGGCCGATCAAGATTCCTAGCCCCATGCAGATGGCGACCCACAGCGTGAGGGTGCGTTCAAAAGTATTCATCTTCTTCATAGAATTCGCTCTTTCATCGATTTCTTTTCACTTTCCACCACTTCTGGAGATTCACCCTATCGCGTCCTAGCACCTTAACTTCTTCGGAGCAGCCACGCAGGCAGCCCAAAATCCCCCGATGGAATGCGTTTTGCGGTTCGCACAAGGAATAGTGTTTCCAGAGCCCTTCCTTCCGGTCTCGAACCAGACCAGCCCGGCGAAGATAAGCCAGATGGCGGGATACTTTTGATTGGGGAAGGCGGAGAGTTTTCAGGAGGTCGCAGACGCAAAGTTCGCCATGCGTCAGCAGATGGAGAATCCGAAGCCGCGTCTCATCGGCAAACGCCTTAAACATCCGATCCGGTTGGGTGGCTTTCATCTATATCTGCCTTGGCAGATATAGTAGCACACTTCAGGAGGACTAGAGGATGTTGCTTCCGGTTTTAAACCTCAAGGGGTAGGGGACGTTGCTTCCTTTCTTCCTTTTTATTTTTATGAATAAATGGGTCTCGTTTTCATCTAAGAGATGTGCCTCGTCAACCGCGCCTGAACCTCCCCGGCCTGTTTTATCACGTCATGGTCCGGGGCATTGAACGTCGCAGGATTTTCCGGTGTCCCGCTGATTATCTGGATTTCCTTCGACGCCTCGGTGACGGCCTGTCCAAGACCGGCTGCCGTTGCTTTGCCTGGGCGCTTATGCCCAATCATCTGCACCTGCTGCTCTTAAGCGGTGTTCGAGGCTTGGTCTCGTTGATGCATCCCCTGCTCACCGGATATGCCGTCAACTTTAACACCAAATATCGCCGTGTCGGCCATCTCTTCCAGAACCGCTACAAGGCCATCATCTGCGAAGAGGACCCTTACTTCCTTGAATTGGTCCGCTATATCGGGCTCCAACCCGTGCGTGCCGGTTTTCTTCATACCCCGGAAGAACTAGCGCGCTACCCTTGGACCAGTCACCCAGCGATCATCGGCGAGACTGCGGATTCCTGGTTAGAAGTGGATGAGGTTCTGAGCCGGTTTGGATCGGAGCGGCTGCAGGCCAGAGCCGCCTATCAGCGCTTTATATTGGACGGCTGGGACCAAGGCTATCGAAACGATCTGGAAGGAGGCGGGCTTCTGCGCAGCGTGGGTGGGATCTCCGGTGCTCTGGCCCTGAGGCGCTCGGGCCAACAACAGATGGCGGATGTCCGAATCCTGGGCAGTGGCTCTTTCGTCGAAGGGATTCTGCATCAGTCCGAGACTCTGAAGCAAACGAGTCAGGCGATGACGCAACAATGGTCTCTGGAGGAGCTTCAACAGGCCATCGCCGAATGGACCGGCGTCAAGACGGATGAGTTGACTTCCGGGGATCGCCGGCGCACTGTCGCAGCAGCCAGAGCTCTCTTTATTTTTGCCGCCCGGGAATGGTTGGGGATGACAGGAGCTGCCCTGGGACGTCAGCTCGGTCTATCCAGCGGAAGCCTGTCGAAGGCTTTTGGACGCGGACGAGACCTAGCTCAAGAACGGCAACTTCTAATCCATATCAAAAGGAAGAAAGGAAGCAACGTCCCCTACTCCAACGTCCCCTACTCCAATACGGCGCCGGTGTCGGCGCTGGTCACAAAACGCGCATAGCGTCCCAGCCAGCCGCGCTCCACGCGAGGCTTAAAGGGTTTAAGCGCCTTCAAACGTTTAGCGATCTCCGCCGAAGAAAGCAAAACATCCAGCTTTCCCTTAACGGTATCGATCCGGATCCGGTCGCCTTTCTTCAGAATAGCGATCGGCCCGCCAGCCGCCGCCTCAGGGGAGACGTGCCCGATACAAAGTCCTCGTGTGCCGCCGGAGAACCGGCCATCCGTAATCAGCGCCACCCGAAGACCCGCGCCGACAATGGCGGAGGTCGGGCTCAGCATCTCCTGCATCCCGGGCCCGCCGCGTGGTCCTTCGTAGCGAATCACGACGACGTCGCCGTTCTTGACCTTGCCGCTCAACACGCCGTCCCGCGCGTCTTCCTGGGATTCAAAGATGTTCGCCGGTCCTTCAAATTGCATCATGTCCGGCGCCACACCAGCGGCTTTCACAACCGCCCCGCGGGGAGTGATGTTCCCGAACAGAACGGCAAGCCCGCCGGTCTGACTGAAGGGATTGGCCACCGTCCGGATAACGTTGCCATCCGGCGCCGGCGCTTGATCCAACATGTCGCCCAGCTGCCCCGTCACGGTAGGGCAATCGGTCTTCAGCCCGGCCCTGGATTTTGCCGCTTCTTTTAAAATCGCAGCAATTCCTCCTGCGGCATGGACGTCCTGGAGATGGACATCGGGCCGGGAAGGACTCACCTTGCAGATGCACGGCGTGCGTTTAGCCAGCGCACTGAGACGGCGCAGGTCATAACGCACCCCGGCCTCATGGGCCAGCGCCATCGTATGCAGAACGGTATTGGTGGAACCGCCCATCGCCATATCCAGAATGAACGCGTTATCCAGAGCCGCCAGCGTCACGATATCCCGCGGCCGGAGCTTCAGATCGATGCACCGTTTGAGCGCGTGCGCCGCCCGGCGAAGAAGCGCTTCCCTCTCCGGATTCGGAACCATCTGTCCGTTCACCCGCTGTTCAGCCGGAATCGTGCCGTTGCCCGGAAGCGCCAGCCCGATCGCTTCGCCCAGACAATTCATCGAGTTGGCCGTAAACATCCCGGCGCAGGAGCCGCAGCCGGGGCATGCCCGCTCCGCCAAGGCGGAGAGTTCCTGCTCGGACATTTTGCCGACGGACTGCTTTCCGACCCCTTCAAAAACGGTAATGAGATCGGTGTTGCCGCCCCCGGCAAGCATCGGGCCGCCGGAGACATACACCGCCGGGATGTTGAGGCGTACCATCGCGTTGTACATCCCCGGCACGATCTTGTCGCAGTTGCCGATGCCGATCCAGCCGTCGCACGGGTGGGCGCCGATCACGGTTTCAATCTGGTCGGTGATGAGCTCACGGCTCGGAAGCGAGTACTTCATCCCGAAATGCCCCATGGCGATGCCGTCATCGACGGCCCCGCCGACGTTGCAGTACCAGACGTTGTAGCCCAGGCTTTTGAGCTCCCGCTCAACAAGATGCCCCAACTTTTCCAGATGGGCGTGCCCGGGGATATGGGTGGTGTAAGAGTTGACAACCGTCACGAACGGCTTTTTGCGGTCCGCTATCGAACCAATAACACCCGCCGCCTTCATCAATGAGGCAGCCGGCAGCATTTGAAAGCCTTCTCCGACAATACGGCTGCCTTTCTTGCGAAGGTTATCGATGCCCTCGTTGATCCATCCCTTATCGCTGTGTTTAGCCATGAGCGTTCTCCCTAATCTGCTGTTTTCTTTATCAGGCTGTGTCACAACTCGTCATCCCCGGCGGTCACTGGCCGGGGATCCAAGCATCTTGGCATGATGGATTCCCCGCCTGTGGCCGCGGGGAATGACGAAGTGTGTCGCTATGACACGCTTTCTTTATTAAACCATAAGACGCCTTTAAGAGCGCAGAACCTCCAGCTTTTTGACCAGGATATCAACGATGGATGGGGTTGACTTCTGACTGGCTTTACCGGGCGGCGGAACGGCCCGCGATCCAGCCGGTGGTCCAGGCGTTTTGAAAGTTAAACCCGCCCGTGAGCGCATCGATATCGAGGATTTCCCCGGCGAAATAAAGCCCGGGAGACTTTTTGCTCTCCATCGTCCGGAAGTCGACTTCATCCAGGCGCACGCCGCCGCAGGTAACGTACTCTTCTTTATTGGGGTTTTTGCCGCTGACAGGATAGAGACCGGCCGTCAGTTCACCGGCCAGCACGTGCAGCCGCTCCTTCGACACTTCGCTCCAGTGCGCGCCGGCAACGATCCCGGCCGTTGAGGCGAGGCGTTCCCAGAGCCGGCGCGGCAAACGGAAGGGACCGTGTCCCGGTGTCGCACGCCGCAATTGGATGGAGCGGTATTTCTGAAGCGAGAGCAGAACATCTTCGGCGGTCAGATTCGGCAGCCAGTTGATTATGATCTGAGCACGGTAATCGCGGGTCTGCAGTTCACGCGCACCCCAGGCCGACAGACCCAGAACCGCCGGACCGCTCAATCCCTGGTGCGTGATCAGAAGCGCTCCGGTCTGCGACAAGCGCGTGCCTTTGAGGCCCAGCTTGGCCTTCGGAACCGAGACACCGGCAAGGCCTTCGAGGCGCGGGTCCGCGATCAAAAATGTGAACAAGGATGGAACCGGCGGAAGGAGCGTGTGCCCGAGCGCCTTCGCCCATTCCCAGCCGAGCGGACTGCTGCCCGTAGTCAGAATCACGCGCCGCGCAGCGCGGGACTCGCCGTTGGCCAGACTCAAAGTATACGATTCGCCCTCGCGCGAAAGTGTTTTCACTTCGACAGCCGTCTGAACATCGACGCCGGCCGCGCGGGCCGCGGACTGAAGACAATCCACAATCGTCTGTGATTGGTTTGTCTCCGGGAACATTCGTCCATCGTCTTCGGTTTTAAGGGGCACACCATGCGCCTCAAACCAGGCAACGGTGTCCCGCGGCTGGAACCGGCTGAAAGGACCGCGCAGGACCTTCCCTCCGCGCGGGTAATACGTCACGAGAACCGCCGGGTCAAAGCAGGCATGCGTGACATTGCAGCGGCCCCCTCCCGAAATCCGGACCTTTTCCAGAACGTGGGGGGTTCGTTCCAAAAGGTTCACGTGAAGCCCCGGGTTGGCCTCCGCACAGGCGATCGCCGCGAAAAACCCGGCGGCGCCTCCCCCCAAAACAACGATATTGTTCAACTCGTTTACTCCCATGCAATCATTCTAACGAATCAGGGCCGGCTATCGCTGACGCGTGTGCTATAATTCCGCGATGGTCATGAGAAAAAACTCACCCTATAGGAGGACGTATCCGTGAAAAAATTCATCGCTTTGCTGTTCCTGGCCGGCCCCTGCTTCGGAGCGGTCAATGTTTCCCTCCTGGGCGGCGGCGCATTCCCGCTCAGTGACCTGGAAATTGAAGGAGGAGGGTCGGAGAAGATCGGAGAGTCCGGCGGGGCGATCGGCGTTCAGCTGATGGTCCCGATCGATGAACAGATTTCGGTCGGATTTGACTTCTTGAACCAAGCCTTCGGCGAGAAGAAATCGGATTCGCTCATTCCAACGGCGAGGACGACCTACCAGTTCAGCTCCCGCACGTTCCTGGCCGGGGTGCGCTACACGATGAAAAAAGAGAAATGGCATCCCTTCCTTTTTGGAGGCCTGGGTGTCGGATATCTGTCGGGGACAGCCGATCTCGAACCCGCGGCAGGCTATATCTGGAGCGACACCGGCACGGCGGAGAAACGGAAGATCCTCGATGATTCGGGCGCCGCGGCGGCCGTGGCGCTGGCGTTTGGAGCGGACTACGCGGTGACACCGCGCTTCAGTTTTGGGGCTGAAGGCCGGTTTTCCTATATCGGGAAGACCACATTCACAACCCGGTCGATCAGCACGACCACCTCAACCGTCGGCGAAATCAAAGGGAATTCGTCATCCTTCGCCCTGCTGGCCCGGGGCACGCTGCACTTTTAGCGCAACTCAGGACAAGCGGCCCTTGTTCTTTGTACCATGAGAGGCAGACCCCATGGAAACGATCTATATTTATCTCGAAAAACCGCCCAGAGGAATGAACCATGCGCGCACCGTGCAGGGACGGGCGGCCGCGAATAACTGGACCAAGCTCAACGCCTTTGCCCGGGAATTGAAGGCACGGCCCCTGAACGACTTCCTCGGGAACGATACGGACGCGGGGACCTGGTTTCCGCCCAAAGAAGCGCTGGCCACCCTTCAGCGGCTCATCACGCGCATCGCCTCGGATCGGCAGGCGGTGGACAATGTCCGCCACCTCATCCGTGACCTGAACAGCTACGAAAACATCCTCTCGGCGGCTCAGGCGCGCGGCTCCAAATTCCATTTTTCCACCCGAAAAGAAAAACCGGTCGTCGAATAACCTCCCGGCCGGGAATCACCTTCAGCCGATAGTCTATCCTCCCCTCGTTTCTCCCATTCATAAATAAATACGTCTTTGGGGTTCAAATACTACCCTAAAAATAGAACCGCCGGTCGATCCTCTGATGAATATTCCTACGACTTATGGATCTAAGTTACAGGAGGAATATCAATGAATTCACTGAATAAACAAAATAAAGCGGTTTCAGAAAACAAGCTGACTGAGCCGTTTTTAGAACGATGCGTCCGATTTAGCGTCTGCATCCTAGATCTTGCCCAAACGATTCCAAAGACTCCGGTCACCCGCCCGGTCATTGATCAGCTGGTGCGCAGTTCGATGGCAATCGGAGCTAATACCAGTGAAGCGAAATCTGCCCAGTCGCGGGCTGACTTTATCAGCAAATTTGAAATCGCTCTGAAGGAAGCTCGGGAGACCGGGTATTGGATTGAGGTGGTGCGGCAGGCCCATCTTACGCCCGACGCGGTAGGTATCAAAGAATTGGCTGGAGAGTGCTACCAGCTGACGGCCATCCTGGTGTCATCGGTCAAAACGGCAAAGCAGAATGCAAAGACCAGAAAGTGAGATCAGAGAGCAGAGATAAATTTGGGGCACCCAGTATAAGCAACGAGCATCGATCTTTTCTGATCTCTGCTCTCTGCTTTCTGATGTGCCCCAAATTTGCGGGGGCTGGATTTGAACCAGCGACCTTCGGGTTATGAGCCCGACGAGCTACCAGGCTGCTCCACCCCGCGAAGCCATTATAGCACGGGATGACGTACTGATCTGGAATTTTGTCGGAAGGGGTGATTTACGACGCTGATCGGATTTGTGATCGGGGAGAGAACTAAAGAGGGCTAAGAGTATCTAAATTGGTTCGATGCCTCCACCACCCCAAAAACCTTAGTTAACGGTGACCTGTCCGTTCATTAGCATCGGAAGGAGCCAGTCGCGATGTTGGGTGAGCTGCTGGTTTTCCTTGCTCAATAAGTCAATGCGTTTAAGGGCAGGTGCAGTCAACCTTGAAAAATCGTCTATCAGCGCTTTACTCCCATAGGCCAATTTGAATGTTTTCAACACTCCGTGACGTATTCCCTTGTGAATACTTCCAGAAGATGAATTTTTTGTAAAACTCTTCATCTGACTTGATGAGAGCAGAAAGTAGAGGTGTTCGGGAGATGTCTTGTTGTAGTCGGGCCTGATTGTGAAAACAGATTCATTGATATTCCAGTTTTTCGGCTTTTCGTGAATTAAATAGGTAACACCAACCGGTTCAATACTTGTAAACAGC
This sequence comes from Elusimicrobiota bacterium, assembly GCA_041660185.1. Taxonomy (NCBI): domain Bacteria; kingdom Pseudomonadati; phylum Elusimicrobiota; species Elusimicrobiota bacterium. The sequence goes on from JBAZWU010000002.1 coordinate 196,881, forward strand.
ACGTCGCCAGGTTGTAGCTGGGCGCGCCGATCAATGATGCTTAACGCTTCGTCATCGATTTTGTCGCACTTATCATTAAGAACGATTTCCCCATCCTCAATGTTTTTTATTGTTACGTAATAATTGTTTCCAGTGCCAAGTTTGAAGTTTTCTCGTGGGTTTAAGCCTGTGGCGGACCGACTGATGATGTTAGACAATTCACATGCCATCCACCCTGCCGGAATCTCATGCTTCAGCGTAGCGTCATAAACCATCTTGCCACCGGAGGCGCGGTAGGGTTTGCCTTCTAGTTTTGGTTTTCCCATCGCGGCTGCTTGGGCCGCGGTGATGGGGAAGTCAAACTGCACAAACCAGTAGTCATACAGCAACTTCGCCATCCCCTTCAATTGCTTATTGATCTGTTTGTTTAGATCGATCTTATCGTCGAGCGATGAAAGGAGCTTGGCGACCGCTGATTGTTCGCGTCGCGATGGTAGCGGAACCTGCAGATCGTAGATTCTTTCAGGCGAGGTATGTTTTACCTTGCTACCAGAGGCGCTGCGCCTGATTTGCAGTCGGACTGATTTCGTTTTAAAAAGGTGATAGAGAAACGCAACATCAACATCGCTACTCAGAGAGGTGACAAGGCCTAGCCGCTGATTATGAAGGAATCGGTCGCTTTCGGGGATTTTGGCCATGCTCCCAAGTAAGCCATCGGCTTGCTCCGTCATGGCGATGACAAAGTCTCCCTTTTTCAAAAGATATTCTTCGGGGAAAGATTCTGAATAGCACTTATCCTTCTCTTGATTGCGCTTGAATCCACCTCCCTCGTAAAAATTGCCAGGAGTTAGAACAACATACCTTCCGGAGCTTTCGAAATGCTCGCCCTTGAACGGGAACCCATGTTTCACTTGGATTTTGCCAAGCAGCTTTGTAAGCGGTCTTTTAGTCATGCGTTAGCCGGGCGAGTTGTTTGGCGACTTCCTTTTCACAATTGCGTGATTCTTCAAAGAGAGTCTTCAGCATAGTAATCCGATCGTGAAGGTCCTTTTCGAATTGATCCCGCGTCATCGTAATATGCTCAATTTTCACGTCAAAATATTGGCCTGCGCTGAACGAGTAATTCTTTGCCTTAATTTCCTCGTAGGAAACCGTGACGGAAAATTCATCGATAGCCTTCTTTGTATTAAACGTATCGATGATCCGCTGCTCTTCATTTGGCCTCAATATCGTTTTCTGATTCTTACCTTCCTTGATTTTCTCGCCGAGATTCGATGCGTCAAGGAGTATCACCTTTCCTTTATTGGAGGCATCTATGAAGAGAATTGAGACATTCGTTCCGGTAGTCGCAAAGATGTTGCTCGGCATGGAGACGACGCCGCCAAGCATCTTCTTCTCCACCAAGTGCTGTCGGATACTCTTCTCAATGCCTGACTGAGCGGTGATGAAGCCTGTTGGAACAACGATGGCGGCGCGGCCATCCGGCGAAAGAGAGTGAATGACATGCTGGATAAAGAGAAGGTAAATTGCCATCTTGTCTTTTTTCTTGCCGGGCACTTTTGGAATTCCAGCAAAGAAACGTTTCCGATTCGCATTAGTATCGAGCTGGTCGCGGAAATCAGAGAAATCGAGCTTGAAGGGCGGGTTGGAAACGATGTAATCGAACTTCCGCAAGTCAGTCCCACCATCCTCCTTGTGGTACGGTTCGAGAATCGTGTTTCCCTGAATGACGTTGGGGATAGAGTGCACAAGATTATTGAGAATGAGATTGAGCCGTAGGAGGCTCGAGGACTTCTGTGAAATATCTTGCGTGTAGATTGTGCAGCGATCCTCACCGATCGCATGGGCAAGATTCATCAATAGTGTCCCTGACCCTGCCGCAGGATCATAGCAGGTGACATTCTTGACCTTGTTCGGCACGAGGCAAGCAGCCATGATCTTTGATACGGCATGAGGGGTGTAATACTCGGCATACTTACCACCACCGTCTTTGTTGTAGTCCTTGATCAGATATTCGAACAACGTGGAATAGAAGTCGAATTTCTCAGAGAAGATACGCTCGAAGCTAAAGGGTATGAGCTTGTTGATGATGGCCTTGGCAAACTCATCGCGCTTAGAGGCGACATATTGAGTGACGGGATCGAAGAGGACAATCTTCTGGCCGTCATTGGTCTTTACGGAGAAGATGTCACCATTCAGCTTGGCGATATCGAGGAGAGTCGCATCAAAGATCGCAGCAAAATTGTCGTCATTCTGCTTGGCCCAGAGGGTTGAGAGAAAGTGCTCGGGCTTCAGCCGGGCGGTGGAGGCCCCGAGCTGCATGAGCAAGAGTTCATATTCCTTCTTTGACGTATCGCGCAACGCATCTTCCCAGGAATCGGCTTTTGCCAATGAGGGTTCGAGGCGCTTTATTTCATGCGCAAATTTGTCGTTAAGGAACTTATACAGGAAGACCTGAGTGATAATCTTGAACTCGTTTCCGTCATTTCCCAGACCATAGTTGGCACAGACGCCTTTGAGGTCATCAATGAGCGTGATTGCATTTGCTTTGAATTCTTGAGATGTCATGCTGCTTGTTGTCCTTGGAACTCAGCCAGATATTCTTTCATCACAAGGTTGTTGATGAATAGAGTGTTCTCTGGGGTCAGAGGAATGCGATGCTTATTTTTGAATTGCTCGATAATGAGACGCGTCATTTCCGCCTTGGCAAAAGCTTCATTGGTGAGGATTTGGGCATTCTGCGAAATGCAGGCGTCAGCCTCAGCTTTGAATGCACTGAGAGCTTCGAATAGTTTGCGCTCGTTATCAGTGGGTGCCCCTTTTTCAAGGAGTCTCTTATGCAGCCGAGCGTATTTCTCATCATTTGCGTACTTGGCGCGGAGAAGTTGATTTTTCCGCTCTAACTCACGGGCGCGACTGTCGATGCCTTTGAGTATCGCGATGTTCTCGACCATTTCAGCCTGAGTGATCTCCGAAAGGTTCTTCTTCTTAAATAGGCGTTCGAGTTCCTCTTTCAAGGTGACGAAGGCGGGATCTGCGGGGTCGAAGTTGCCTGCGAGTCCTTCTCGGGTGCGGCGTAGGTTCTCGCGGAGTTCGTCGGCGATGACCATCTCGCCCTCAGACACTTTTCGGAACGTGAATAGCACGTCCTCAAGCGCGATGTTGAGGATATTTATGCTGTCATCAGCGCTTGCCAGTGCTTCACGTTGGTTCAGCAGATTAAGGTGGTTGGATGCTTCCGTGTAGAGCTGGTTCAACTTTCGAAAATCAAGTTTGGCAAGAAGCTCATATTGGCCGGAAAGGCGGATAAGGTTGTAGAGGGTTCTGGCATCATTGAGCGCCTTGACGATCTTGCGCATTTCAGTGCGATCCACAATCTGGTTGATTTGCCGGGAGAATACTTCAGCATTATTCGTGTCAAATGGAAATAGGACGCCCTTGATCGCCTCAATGTCGGCGGTGATTTCCGCCTCCGTCTTGAAGAGTTCCGAATACTTGTCCATCTCGTCACCAAGTTCCCCTTGTAGTTCATCGAAATAGTCCTTATTGGTTTTTTCAAACTCGGACTCGATATCGACGAAATCCACGACGTAGCCGTAACGATAGGAACCATAAGGTCGGTTGACCCGCGTGAGTGCCTGAAGCAGGTTGTGCGCCTTGATGATGCGTCCGAGGTAGAGCTTCTTTAACCTAGCCACATCGAAGCCCGTGAGCAGCATGTTGAATACGAACAGGATGTCTATTTTGCCCTCCTTGAAGGCTTCCACCTGTTCCTTGCGATCATCCTTGGTACCTTCGTCATGAAGAATAAGAGCGCAGGTTTTGACAGTGCGGCTTGGGGCAACATAGAGCCGAGGCGCATCTGCCACTAGCGCTTCGGTCGTGGATTCATCTGCGCCGGCAACTGACGGCGCGACAGCGTATTTTTCTTCGAAGAGACGCGCCATCTCCTTTGCCTGCTCTGAGGAGTCACAGATGACCATAGCACCTATTGTACGGTCATTCTTCATGACTCGTGAGCTCTCAAAATCCTGGATGATGTAGTCGAGCATAGGCTCTACGAACTTCGGGTGAGCATAGACCAGAGTCCGGTTCTGCATTTCCTTGAGCACCTTGATCTGGGCAAGGGTCTCCTGAAGATGCACCTTGTATTTTGTCTCGATAGCTTCTCGTATTAGGCGAAGCGTGTATCCGTCTGCGATAGAGCGGTTGTAATAATATTTGTGGATGTAGTCACCGAAGATGGCCTTGGAGTTGTAAGTCTGCCGTCCCGTGGCGTTTCCGTTTTCGTCTCTCGTGCCTGGAAGCGTTGCATTAAGTAACGGTGTCCCGGTTAGTCCAATCTTGATCGCATCACGGTCCGATTCATTGAGATTGGCTAAAAAGCTGCCCTGAGGATTGTAGCTCCGGTGGACTTCGTCCAGGAAGTACACGCGCTGAAGCCCGATGGCATAGTCTGTGCTGCGAACAACATCAGGGTCATCCTTGAAGCGCTGGATATTAATAACAGTGATCTCGCGATTTCCGGAGTCATTGTGGACTGCCAGATTCGATTTGATTTCTTTCGCAAACTCTTCGCGGGAGTTAATCTGGTGGACATGCAGCCCGCGACTACGGAATTCCCGGCTCGCCTGGTGCAGGAGATCTATGCGATCAACAATGAAGTAGAACTTCGGGACGAGGCCTTTTTTCTGAAAATAGTCTGTAAGGAAATGGACGCAGTAGAACGCGAGGGCAGTCTTTCCGCTGCCCTGAGTATGCCAGATGATACCCTTGCGGACTCCGGCGTCGAGTTTGCTTTCAATGGCCTTCGTCGCGAATATCTGGGGGTAGCGCATGATGTGCTTCTCATATCCTGTTTCGTTGCGGACGTAAGCGATCCCGAAGCGAAGCAGGAAGGCAAGGCGACCGCGCGAGAAGAGCGAGGTGCTGAGTCGGTTTGTCGGGGTGTCGGGGTTTTTGTTGGTTGCAAACTCAGGCGAGTGCTTAATGCTGGTTAGGTTGGTGTCCGCAAGAACGAAGTCCTCCGTTTGCTTATCTTCAGGCTGAAGCAGATTGGCGAGGTTCATCACCTGTTCCTCGCGGAAATAGTTGAAGATGGGCTTATCGTACGAGGTGGAAGCGTAAAACGCACCTTCGAGCGGCTCCGGGGAACCGTCAACGTATTCCATGTTATTCGAGAACACCATGAGCTGGGTGATGTTGATGAACCGTTTGAATTTGTGATTTCGGAATCTGGCAATAATGCGATTACGTTCCGCAAGGATGCCATCACGGTTGTTCGGCTTCTTCACCTCAATGAAGACCAGCGGCAGACCATTGACCAGGAGGGCGATGTCTGGCCGAAACTCTTCATCGTCCTTCTTGCAGGCGAACTCTGTGACAACGTGGAATGAGTTCCGATTGAAGTCTTCAAAGTCGATGATCTTCAGACCTGAGGTCTCAGTTATTTTCTCGTAGAACTGCTTTCCAAGGTCTTCGTTGTCGAGGGATAGGATTAGTTGGTCCAGGGCGTTTTCAATCTCGGCTGGCGTGGCGGAAGGATTAAGTTCAGAAATGCTCTTGCGGAAAATCGCGGGGACTATATTGCTCGATTCATCCCAAGTAAGCCCCTTCAAAGATAGATAGGTGTATCCCAGCCGCGTGAGGTGAAGAATGGCGGGGATTTTCACCCTGGAATCTTCGTTGAATCTCATGAAACGGACAAACAATAGCTTTGATTCATATAAATAGTGATGAGGCAGACTGATGGTTAGCCAATATTAAATTCCCGAGTATTAACGCTGACAGCCTCGTAGGCTACCAGGCTGTCCTTTTGCTATCGACTATTTTTGCTGATTTTTGGGGTTATTACTAGCTGTTGGCTGTTACTGGCTGGGCTTCGATGTTCGGAATTCTGATCGGGTCGGCGGGAACTAGGGCGGTTTCAGTAGATTGGACAGTTAGGGGGCTGCAATTGGGCCAGGTCGGGAATCAATAAGTTAAGGCAACTCAATCTCCTCCATTCGTGGCAAATCTACCCCCTTTTTTGTTCCGCGGCGGAGGTCGATAACTCCTCGCTGAGCGGCTAATCGCCGAAACTCTAGATGCACGTCAAAGTGAATTGCCTTTTGTTGTGGAAACACTCTGACATTCATATCGCTCGGCCATAACCCACTCGCATTCGCACAAAGAAGCCATATTTCGGCGATGTTAGGTCGGTTGCTCTTGAAATGATTCACGACATTCATCGATCGAATGGGGCTATTAGGCTTCTCAACGTCAACAACGAGAATAGTATTCTTGAGATAATTCTTTCTTTTGAGTTTGTTATCGATGGCTTCAGTGATGTCATTAAACGGCGAATTAGACTCCCATTCCATGACTTCGATTGGGAAATTCGACCGGCTACTCCCTTTGGGTCTTCTAATTAATTCAACCATCCAGGCGTCCGGTGGATCTTTTTCAGGGCTTCCAATCCAAAACTCTCTCTGAGAATCTTTACCAAGACCTATGGCAAAAATGGCTACGGCACGCGCTTCTCTAGCTGGCTTGAACGGTGCTTGAGAAAAAACAGCGTTATCACCATGCTTTCTGCGAAGGTCATCAAACCGTTCAAGCACTTTGCGAGGACTAAAAAGGAACTTGGTTGGAAGAAACGGAATCGAATTCACTTTACGATTTTAACAGAGACGCCATTCCGAGACTAACATTGTTTCCCCGCTTATGACCGCCCGGAGGACGTGTTTGACCGTGTTGGGACTGAAAGTGCCACTCAGCTTCTCAGCACTCCTCTATCGAGGATTGATCGGATTTATAATCGGTTCGGCGGGGATTAGGGCCGTTTCAACCTGCTGGATGGTAACGGGAGCAGGCGGCAGGGCGACCGGGAGTTGCAAATCCAGGGTTAGGGCGGCTTGACGGACATGCCCTGGCAGTAGGTGGGCGTACCGGGCCATGAGGGATTGAGTTTTAAGGCGGAGGAAGTGCTGGACCGCGTAAGGATCCTTCGAACCCATAATGGCGTATGACGCAGCCGTGTGCCTGAGGTCATGTAGATGGAAGTTCTTATTCGCTTTGACCTTCTGCCAGCGATTCATGCCCTCTTCCCAAACCTCCTGCAGCAGACCGGCCTCAGCCCGGGCCTTCTTCCACAGCTTGTCGTAGTGCGTGAAGTCGAGAACCTTGCTCTCAGGCGACGGTAAAGCCCTCACAATGGGCGCTAGGACGGCGAAAAGGGTATCGGTAAGGGGAACGGACCCCGGCTCCCCGTTCTTGCTCTGCGGAATCCAGATGGTGCAGCGGTCGAGGTCGACGTCCCGCTTCCGGATGCGCTCGAGTTCGCCGTGACGCATTCCAGTGTGTGTGGCGGTGATGATGATGGTGCGCATCCGCGGGTGGGCGACTTCCAAGAGCTTTTTGAACTGCTCCTGGGTGAGGAAGTTGCGCCGCCAGTACGGCCGCTCGTTCTCCAGGGGGACGTATTTCCCGGATGCCGGGTTCTTCCCGTCGAAAAGCCCGACTTCTTCCAGCCAGTTGAACATCCGGCGGAGGTTCTTCTGGCGGTGGTTCACGGAAACGGGATGGAGTCCTTTCGCCCTTTCCTTCGCGCGATACTGACGGATGTCTTCCGGCGTGATGTCATTGATAAGTTTGGACCCGAAATGGTCTATCGCAGACAGGGTGTTGTAGTAGTAGTGCTTGGAGGAAGGTTTGTTCTTCGCGAATTGGTCGATAAACCGCCGGGCGGCATCGCTGAAAGGCAGATTCGGTTTGTTCCGCTCAGGGAAGTATTTCCCTTCAGCCAAGTCCAGCCGCATTTGCGCCTCAACGTCCTGGCCCAACTTCCGGTTGCCGGTGATGACCTTCGCGTAGTGCCGGCCCTTGTACCAGAAGGCGATCCGGTACTTCCTTTTCAGCGGGTCGATAAGCTTGAATCCCATAAGTTCAGCTCAGTCGGGCCAATTACGGCCAAATTGAGGGATCGGGATCGTATGATCATTTCTGAAATTGATCAAGCGCTTTTTTACCGACGGCGATTTCTCGGCGTGTCCAGTTCTCCAGCTCCGCCCTATCAAACCTCAGAAGTCGTCCGACCTTACGGAAGGGGATCCTCCGGCCGCTGGTCCAGCCGTATATCGTTTGCTTCGAGACTCCCAGTAGTTCCACCACCTCGTTCAGTGTCAGAAACCGTGACTCGTTCATCGTCCTCCTCCTTTTGCCCTTCTGGGCTGAAATAATCGCACTCATTGCCGAGCTGGTCCCAGCCCGGTCTCTTCTCCCGCGAGAATACGTCGATGCGAGGACCGGGCGACATAGTTTCGACGATGCGGTAGAACTCGTCTGGCTTTCGACTATGCTCCCGACGGTCGGCCAGGAACCAGGTCCGTGCATTGCGTCGGAGTGGCTTCAGATGGCCCCGTACCCCGAAGAGGATCGGCTCCGTAGAATTTCGATAGAAATTCCCAACCCCCATTTGAAGCTTTATCCATACGATCATGGTCTTATATTCGAACCCCCATGCCTTCATAACTTCGTATCCCTCGCTGATCATGGCGTTCGGTACCCAGAGATACAGATGAGCGTCGTCTGCGGCCATTTCCGCGACCGGGAACCGCTTGATGTCCTCCAGATTCAGGAGGCTGTACGGCGGCCGAACGCAACGCGACGCCCGCCGGAACTGCCATGGAGGATCTACGACGAGCGTTTGGTATTTGCTTTTCGAGGTCGTGTCCATGATCTTTAAATCCATGGTTTTTTCAGGTTAAAACCTCTTTTGCCTACTGAAAAAGCTCATGGGTTCCGTGACCCTTTTTGATGTACTTAATTAGTTGCTCAAGAGCTTCGGCGAGATCAAGTGGCTCCATTCCCGCACATACCTTCACTTCTATGAGAAAGTCTTCTTGGTGAGATTGTTCGCCACAGCCTGGGAAACAAAAAAGATGGTCCTTGTTTTTGCATCCGTATTCATCGAAGCTGTACAGCGTCTTTGAAATAACATACTTGTCGTATTCCTGCGCTGTTTCTTGCTCTGCTAGTTGAGTCATGTTAGCCTCCTATAGTTTTAGTTGTCGCATTCTTCCGCATCTATCGGTGATTCCATTTCAACATCAAAATCGGGGGAGCCTAATGAACCTGGTGAACCTTTTCCGTCCAGCCCACAAATCGAAGCGCTGGGTTCGAGTCCAGAGTTTTGCATCTGATCGGTTGGAAAAAGTTCACCGATGTTCACTGGTTCACCCGAGCCGATCCGGATTAATCGCCAGCGTTTGGCGCGGTGGCGCTCTCCAACCAGAGTGATGCGGAGATTGTCATATTGGCGATCCCTGGCCTGGACGAGGTCTTTCCCCAGCTTTGTTCGGCGGCTTTTCTCCTCGCCTTTTCCAAGATCGAGGGGCTCTTCGAGCTCGCTGTTGAGGGCAAACAGCTCACTGACACCCACTTCATCTTCGCCAAACCTTTCCAGCCACGCCTGGACGAACCCTCGCCAGACCGCCGCCTCTTCGTTCGATGCTTCGTAGAAATCTTCGAGATTCCCAAGGAAACCATGGATGCCTGATACCTCGAGAATGCCACCCATAACACTAGTCCACTCTTCAAACATGCCAAGTGTATTCTCGGAGTACATGGGGCGGCCTTCGGCCAACCAGGCCTGAATCAACAATAATGCTGACCTAACTAATTCAGCACGGTGTTCCATGACCCAGCTACGGAGATTTGTGTGCCGAAACTGCTTTCGGAGCCATGGACGGTCTCTCTTGGCATCTAAACGTATGCGGAGGGTACGCCGGGCGATTTCGTTGGACAATGCCGGATTGTTCCCAGTAGCTACCCAAAGACATCGGACCAGCATATTGACCACCTTGGATTGCCCCAGGACACGATCTTCCCATGAAGGGGAGGTGATAGCGGCCGAAACTGCGGCAGAATCCAACCGTCGGCGGAGATTGTCGACAAGCAAAACGCTCGGCCTTATCATCAGCTTGGCGGTAATGCGTTTTCGCCATTCGTCCTCGTCTCGTCCCTCCGCCATGGTTGTGACAGGTCGGCCTAACACCGGATACGTCAACACCTCAATCAACAATCCTTTTCCGGTTCCCGGCGACGGAGCTTCAATCAGATGAAGCGGGGTCGCCCCCAGAATTAGATCTCTCGCGTAGGGGAGCAACATGCAGGCCACAGCATGGGCGCGCTCAGCCTCGCCAACGAAAGGGAAGTCACAGAGAAGCTCATCAAGAATGAGCGACCGCGCCTGGGATATGTCTGCGGCGGTAGGAGCATTCGGTACTTCAGGGATCCTGAACCCATCTTTGACCGCGAAGTAAGTGCGGCTGGCGGTATGGTAACCAGGCTCGGTCTGTAGTTGGCCATCAGGAGAGAAGACCGGGGCTTCAACTATTCGATTCAGGACCGGCAAAGGCAGATCAGCGGCCGCCAGCATGTCTTTGACCACATGCATGGGCGGTAAAGCTGGTATTTTCCCATCCAGGGTCTTGCGGTACCACCGGGCAGATCTTGCAAGGACGTGACGCAATTTGTCATTCACAAGCTCGCGCAACATTGGAGCACCGTTATCATCGGCCTCGAGTCGCATGGCAACGCCTCCGCTGCGAAACAATAATGGAGGTTCGTTGTAGGCCCGGATGGCATCCCAGGCCGCTGCGGATACTCGCTCCAGATCCAAATCTCCTGCATTGATCTCGGGAAGTTTGGGATTCATGCGGCCTCCGAGTGAGGTGGATGGACTTCCCGCCTATAGGGACCAACGATGACCCAATATGACGACGCCAGAATATGGTGGTAGCGGCCGGCATAAACGCGATTCAAACACGGCTGGCAGAGCGTGATCCGGCTTCTTTGGCATGGGACCTCTATGTAGGTCACGATGAAATATCGCGGGGTTGCGCCGCAGAGGCCGCAATAGTTAGTACTGGCGAACAGGTTCATGATGTTTCGCTCCATCTCTTTGTCGCGCTCGTTCCAGCTCGAATATTTGGTCCTTCACTCGATCGATCGATGAGGCGAAATCACGAGCCACCACACGAAGCTCCCCCGAGTCATATGCCTCCAAAATCGCGGCTGATTCCTGGGAATCGAAGAAACCCCAGAACCTGCCGTCATGCTCGGTTTTCTTGGGAGCGATCTTGTGAAGATCAAGAATTGCCAGCTTTTTAATGTCAGACACAGCTCTTAAGGGTGGGGTCGTCATCGCATCTCCTCTCCGTTTGCCTCCGATCCAATTCGATTACTTCATAATTCTACGGACATGCGAAAAGCGTTTGGATACCACATTCCTTTTAGTTTGACAGAATGTGAATCTGACTGGATTTACGATTCAGAATTGAATCGAAGGCAATGGCCAGGGGGAGGGAAAGGGAGACACCGAAGGAGAGCTATTCGACGATTACCGTCTCAGGCGCACTCGGCTGCCTTCTTCTTCATGTGCCGTGAAATATGCGCTTCTTGGATTTTGTTCATCTCAAAACATGACATGACATCAGCAATTGGGGCCACATGACACCCAGTAGACTTACGGCCCATTCTCTTATCAAATAAAGCACTAAGGGATTCTACGAGCTTCCAATAAACCTTCTCACCTTCGCCCGGCTTCGATCTTGGAAACGCTTGGTTCTTTAATCCCTTTAACTCTTTGAGCGTTTCATTTAAATAATACTTCCCCGGAAAGGTTAAGAATCCGTTCAGCACAGCCGCCACTCTCGTCAGAGGAAATCTCGGAGTGTTGCCGTTAAAGTCTTCCCAGTAATGGACATCTTCCTTCACGTCCACTCTCCAATTCGCATAGGCCTCCAACCAGGAATAGATCTCTCGATGCAATCTTCTGAGACGAGTGAGACGCAATATCGTCGAGTTAAGCTCCCGTCGCAGGTCGGAGTTGCGCTTCTTTGCGTCAGCGAGGTTTTTTCGAATTATGTCAGGGTACGCAACGAGGAAGTTCATAACTGTAAATAGGACTTCCCGGGGCGCTACTCCTTGCCGGGTGAGTTTCTTCGATAGTATTGCCCCTCTGTCAAATTGCGCCAGCACGGCGTCAACCTCAGCTCGCATGTCTCCATGCGACACACCTAACTGCATGGCTCGCCTCACTGATGGAGACTCTCGATAGAAATCCACTACCGGGGCAGCATGGCGTTCAGCCTCGCTCAGTTCATACCGTAGCGTCCGAAGCCTTTTCTCCCAATCTATGTCCTCTTCCATTTCTCCATCTCCATCGATACCTGCTCATTGCACAGGCAGCTTTCTCAATCCGGTCGACATCGGTCCCTTCCGAAAATATTTTAGCGTTTAATTCCCCTTATGTCGTTGTCGCAGATCAACTGGTCTGCGACAGGCACAATTCAGGACGTGGCCTCGACGGATCCAAGCAACCGATTTTGGGCCCCATCTGCGACAGCCGCGGATTGCCGGCCGAGCAATCTGCTGATGGTATCCTTGCTGACGCCAAACGTGGTGGCCAGGGAGCGCAATCCCAGGCCCTTGGTGGCCTCCCGGCGTAGCCTTCCTATATCCACGTGGTTCCGCCGTGGCCCCGGCGTTTTACCTTGTGCTTTGGCCCGTCTGAGCCCGGCAAAGATACGATCCCGAATCAGTTCTCGCTCGAACTCGGCCAGAGAGGCGATGACACCAAAGACCAAACGCCCCTGCGGCGTCAAAGTGTCGATGCCTTCCTGGAGACTTACAAAGGCAACGCCCAGGCTGCGCAGCTCCTCCAGCGTGTTGACGAGGTGTGGAAGGCTCCGAGCGAAACGGTCGAACCGCCAGACCAACAGAACGTCGATCTCCCGCTTTCTGGCAAACCCCGAGATGACCTTGAGCTGAGGTCGGTCATCCTTCGCACCACTGATACCGGCATCGACGCATTCCGCGACAACGTTCCAGCCCCGGGCCTGGCAGTATTTCCGCAGGTCGAGCAGCTGATTCTCAGCGGTCTGGTCCTTGGTTGATACTCGACAATATATCCCAACTCGTTTAGGTTCCATGTTCATCTCCTTTTCGATCCTCTTCAACGCGGTCCTCTGCCTCCGCTGCCTTGGCCTCCCGGGCTTCGACTTCAGGAGGGCGGCCCGACTTCGTTCGGAAGTACCCGAAGCTCAGTATCGCCGGCTGGTCGGGCCGCGAACTGAATTCTCCTTCGTGCCAAGAGACAATCCCTGTACGCTTCTTCAATGACGCATCGCCTACCGCCGGCGCGTCCGGACCGGCAGCGGAAGGCTCCGTGGAAGGCCCCGCCGGCCGGCCGGGATAACACCCGCCGATGATCCAACCCGCTTTGAATATCGGGTGATCCTTTGGGGTTCGCCCTCTGAAGTACGGACTTTCACCCGGCCTCCTTTCACCTATCGTGTACGTATCCGTAGTCTCCTTGGCCGTCGATGGCGCGGCTTTTTTTGACTTCGATTTCTTATTCATGATGGGTCTCCTTTCAATTCGACAGACATTGACGCCGGAGACTGATGAGAAGATGGGTTGAGAAATAAAAAACCCAAGGCCATCAGCCTTGGGACAGGGTTCCGATTTAGGCCGGTGAAGCCGGCCGCACCAGCTTTGGGCTGGCGGAATCTTAGGTCAAGTTACTCACTCTTTCGAGCTGCCGGGCGGACCAAGCTGTCCCGAAACACACCCGGCATATATGCCTTACGACGACCTATTCTATCACTCTCGACGACGAACTTCAATGACGCGGCCGATCGCACGTCACTACTACTTGCCTTTAGCTTGTTTTGCGGCCGCATTGAAGCGATCGAGCATCTGCCAGGCATCTTCATGGACAGAATGATCGAACTTTTCAGTCCAGAGTTTCAGGTGCTTGCCGAGTAGTTCGAGGGCCCTCACCTTATCGTGAAGCCTCAAATTGAGAGTCCGTCCAATCTGTCTCCTGGCCGCGCCAGCCCCTTCGAAAAGGCCGACGGTGGTATATGAAGCAAGCGCACGGGAGAACCTCTCTGGCATCTCCTGGATCGATCTGAGCGAACCGTCCGGGTTATAGGCATCACTGATATTGGAATCCGCGATGGACCATAGCCCCCTCAAGATTTTCTGGGCCGATATGTCCTCTTCGTTGAGGGCAGACTCTACAGCCTTGTGAATCTCAACATTTTTCAACAGGCGCTGCCCCTGCGAATAGGCCGTCTTTCGGGAGTAACCCGCCACCATAGCCGCTTTTGTGGCGTTTGGGTGTTGAAGGTATTCAGCGACAAACCGTCGTTGTCGGGGTTTGAGACTGCGGGGGACCAATTCCATGCTCTGATCGTAGATCAGTCGAGGATTTTGATCAAGAACAGAATCTAATCCAAAAAGCCAAAGTCTTTGAGCTTATTTTCGATCTTCTGGTGAATCTCGAGGGAACGCAATGATTCAGGCAATCCTTTATAGGCTTGCACCCATTCAAATAGTTCGTAATACCTGGTATGTTCAGTTACGCCTTCGAGAAACACCCAAAAGCTGTCCAGGAAATCCTGGATATGCTTTTCTGCCAGAAACCGCGCAATTTCGCCGGGTGGCCCCCAAGCTTCAACTGCAATGCCGGCTCCGAGCGATTTAGCTTCCTCTGTTATTGCCGCATTGAGCAATTCTAGATGAGCAGCGTATTTGGCTGGCCACAGAAGCGAGATTTTTAAGACGTCGTACAGCCTGGAGAAGACTTGGCGGTCATATAGGCCAAACATTACTCTCCAATATGGCTCGACAGCATCGAACGATGTATTCTTGCCTTCGTTCTGTTCGCGAGCCATCTGCCAGAACTGGGTGGCGATCTCCGCCCGAAACGGGTTTTGTGATTGGCAGAGCACCGTCAATCGCATTTTGAAGTCGTCAGATACAAAAGGGACTTGTGGAAATTGGCCCTGGCGGAACACCGCGAAATATATAAAGAGCGATCCTGCGCCCTCTGCCTCGTATTTCTCGAAGAACACCAAAGCCTTCATCGCCTCATCGGGGGTAAGATCACGCATGAATAGAAAGATATTCACAATCGCCTTGACGGTTGCCTTCGGAGTGATCTGATATTGCTTGACCTCGTGATCAATGGTTTCCAGTATGTCGAGCATTGACTGCTTCAGCTGATATTCTTCCCCAAGCATCTGACGTCGAGTCGGATGGACCAAAGAAGCGAAAACCAGTAAGGCGAACGTTCGCACATAGTAGTCAGCTCGAGAATGCCCTAAAGCTCTCGCCAGAGAACCATCAAGGTCAACGAGCCGGAATGCGGAGTCTGCGGCAAAAGCCATCAGATCGGGTTCCGATTTCTTGGCAAATGCCATGAGCAGCCAAGCCACGGTCCCGCGCACTGTGCTGATTGTGTTTTCATCCTTACCGCTGATAATCTCCTTGTCATAGCTGTCGGTATCGTCAGGGTTAGGGTCGGGATCGTCAAGCGCAAGCTCGATGAGGTGTCGTGCCTCCGCAACCCTGCCTTGTTGGAGCAATGGTTCGGCAAGCCATATAAATCGGGCCCGTATATATGAGTTTTCGCGAAATGTTGTTTGGAAGATCTTCTTATCAGTCAGAAAAGGCAAAAATAGTTGATAGGTTTTGAATGCGTCCGTTTCAGTGGCTTCTCTGACGGGTGTTGACAAAAACTGCAGAACTTTCGCGTGAGGGGATACTTTTGCCAGTAGCTTTTGCACTATCAATCGGCCATACGATGTCCCATTTTGGAAGTCCTTGCGTATGAGCTTCGAGAGCATACCGCTTTTGTCCCACGCGATGTCGTCGCCTAACGTTTCCAAGTATTCAATGAACTGGTCACTGCCGATTAACTCGGCAATTAGTCCCGGATTAACGTCGGCGACCGAGCTTGCACTTAGAATTTCGAAAGGCTGGAGGCTCCTATCCCTTGCCAAGAAGCCGGGACTTTGCACCAATTTGACAAAGTAATCTACCGCTGGACGATAGTTTTCTTGTATCAAGCGTACCAGGCATTGCATTGCGAATAAGTTGGTAGGGTATATCTCCCCCTTAAGACGTCTCCGATATTTTCTAGCATCCAGTTCAATGAGTTCCATGACTCTGTCATAGCCGAACTTCCTCATTTCAGCCGCTCGAAGGCATGAGAAGATCGTTTCAGAAGTATCGGGTATTCCGCGGCGGGTGGACAGAATATTCCGCAACATTCGGGATGATCTTCTTTGTTCTGCATCTGAAATTCCCGCCTGGCACATCTGTTCGATCAGTAGCGGTGCTAATCCGCGTCTCAGGAACACCGGGTTAGTCCTGCCAGGACCCTGGCTAAGAATGTGTCTTTTGGCAAATCGCCATAAAATAGATGGGTTATCCTCGTTCATCTTCCGAAACAGAGGCTCAAACACGAAGCGAACTAGGCCAATATCTGTAATCGTGTACTCGCTGCCCGACTGCGAGAAAGATCCGCCAGCGAGCTCGTACCCTGTAAATCTGGCCCCATATTCACGGTCGTATTGTTCTGCAACTCTCCGTAACACAGGGACAAGCCGCGTATATGGGTCGATCAAGAGATATTGCCGAATAATTGCATAGACCTTGGGATGGGTCTCAGTAACACGCTCAAAATCATCTCCGATGAGATGAAAGGTGGCGAAAATGTATTTCACAAGCTTATCAGGGTCCTTCGTTCTGCTGAAATACTCGACTACGATCTGTGCTACATGTTCTTCTTCGCGCCATCCCTTGCGTTCCAGCCTGCGGTGCCTGCCGTCTTCTCTTTTTTCAATAGTGTTCTGAATAAATCCGAGAATGGTTCCCTCGTATCGTCCTCCCATATCATCATGAGCGACCTTTGCTAGTATCCGAAGGGCGTCGTCATAATTCAGATCGTCGCCGAGTGATCCATAGTGCTTCATGAGAAAGTCGATTACATAATCGGTTGAAGCTCTTTGAGCGTTCCACTTAGTCTCGATAAGTTTTAACGCCATCCTCATGTACGATTTCTTTACCAGCACCTTCTCGACAAAATACTGACATTCCGGAAGTGTAAAGCTGTTAGACATCAACTTTTCGGCCACGTAAAAAATCAACCCTGCATGTGAGCTAATTGGACCAAGGTACCGTTCCAGCGATCGGAATGCTGTTGGGCTTCCCAGAAATGACCCCAGGGCCTGTTTCCTCTTGCCGAACGTAACGTCCGGCGAAAAGGACTCTGACCGGACATTGATCTCCTTTTTGAAGCCTGCCAACTCGGCAAGAAAGTCCTCTTTGGAGATGCTACCGCCTGTCCGGCCTAGCTCCAGAAGAGCCCTAAAACTGCGACCGACAAGGCTCTTAAGATCACCCTCGGAAAGGTAATACGGGTCTTCCAAGGCAAAGTATTCCTGGATCTTGCTGAAAACCGTTTCTGTGCTCTTCAATTCAAGAAGCTCGGTACGCGATAAAAAGGCGATGCTAGCCGCGGACCAGCCGCTTTTCATAAGTTTCCTGACGACTCGATCGCGTCGATATTGCTTCTCTGGCATGTGCCGCCAAAACTGGAAAGCTTGGCGGATATAACGATGGTCTTTGACAAGACTTTCGCTGAATGAACGCGAGACAACGGTGAAGCTGTCGGCTTGCGTCAATGCCTTCTTAAGCTCCTTACCAATTGCGCGTCGAACGAGGTGATGGGTGACTTTACGCTGATGCCATTTGACCTCGTAATCCTCATTGTGGTCACCAAACACGAGAGTGAAATCCTCCCATCGGCTTCCCTCGACAATTAGTTTCTGAAACCCTTGGCGTTTGTGATCTCGCAAAAGCAAGTACAGCGTGACATCTGCTTGCCCCGAGATCCCTGTGACTGTTCGCTGCCCGGCAACACTCATTGATGAATCACCTTGTATTCAGTGAGGAATGATTCAATTTCTTGTTTAACGTAGGTGCATTCCTGGACAAGCTCATGTGGCCTATCGAATGACGGAGCACCGTGCGCTACGTGTATGGCTGCCCTTAGCGTTGCGATACGGTCGAGCGCTTTTCCTATGGCATTAAACCGATTGCGCAGGCTAATAAAGCGTTCGTCTCTTAAGGTGAGGCATTTGTCTTCCAGATAGCGACGCGCATTGAGGAGATACTGGACGTCGATGCCAGCGAGCGTGAAATCATCTTGTTCGATGCGGGTAATCCAATACGAAACCTGTTCCAGATGCTCAGGAACAAATCGGGACGAAAAGAATCGCCTGCGAAGTTCGTCGCCTGACTGAATCGGTCGAGAACGATTTCCTTCGCGGACATAAATACAATCATCGGCCATGTGTGGCCTATCAGAATCCAGGCCTGGCTGGATGAGATAGACAATGACGAGTTTAGTTCCGAAACGAAATTGTTTTAGAACTGAGTACTTAACAGATGGTCGTAGGCGGTCGCAGTCAAGACAGTTAGATATGTTCTCAAGGAATTCATTCGCGCCGCAGTCAATCCCGACGATCGCGCGGTCAGTATCACGAATGCCAAAGAAGATAAATCCACCTGTCGCATTGGCAAAAGCGGAGAATGCCTTCCGGATGGCACTCCCTTTATGGGGCTCAATACGCTCTTTATACTCGATTGCATCGCCCTCAGGAGTTCCCCTATCCAGGAACGCTTGGAACTGGCGGTTGTCCCATCTTAGAATGTCAGCTGCTCTCATTCGGCTATTCAATACGATCCACGCTCCTACGATTTTACCTTCAAAAGCGACATAAGGGAGTGATCGGATTTCTGATCGGGTCTACAACGTGGTCCAGATAAATTCGGAAAGATTGGGTGAAAGGACGAAACTAAGAAGGAATATTCTCGACGAAAAACGAATAGAAATAAATAAGGATGGAGCCATTCCCCGACGAGCTACCAGGCTGCTCCACCCCGCACGGTGATTATAGCAGAGATCAGAAATCAGAGAGCAGAAATGTGGTAGCTCCATTCAGAACGTCAAATCAGTGTGTTTCATAAGCGGCCGAGTCTTCGAGGCCGACCTAATCTCTGCTTTCTGCTGTCTGCTCTGCCTCAAATGGTGCTGATCGGAACACTGATCGGTGTGACACCCAAATACGGATAGGGCGGGCTAAAAGGTGATCACTCGTTCGGAATCCACCGTCCATGACGCCAAGTCTTTCATGGTCGCTGGCCAGTTCGACGACAATACATCCCCTTTGCCGATTCCGCAGCGGTTGATGCAGGTGGTGCAGAGTTTGATTTCGGCTCCTTTTTTCTCGAGATCAAGGAGCATCTGCCCTAAATCGAACTCCGCGTTCTCAGGCTTAGCCTGTTTGCGCGTAGCGTCCATCGCATCATTCATGAAAAATATCCGGACGTCGTGGCCCGTACCGATGAGAGTATCCGCCAGACGCAGAGCATTCCAAACCACATCGGAACCGTCGTAGGCTTTGTGACTGAGAATCAGCAGAATTTTCATGGTTCCTTCCTCGCGAGTTCTTTCTATTTGCGAAACGATGCTTCAGTCTATATTATGGAAGCATGAAAGTGCGAGACAGCGGGATGCCGGAGGAAGAGCTGTGGCGGACGTTTTTTGACCCGGCGCTGATTCTTGCCAAATTGGGCCTGACCTCAAAGAGCGGAGATGTGGTGGAGTTCGGCTGCGGTTTTGGCCTCTTCACCCTCCCGGCGGCCCGGATCACCTCGGGCATCGTCCACGCCTTTGACATCGATCCGACCATGGTAAAGGAGACAACGCGAAAAGTCGTTGAGCAAAACATCGTCAATGTGCGATGTTCTCAGCGAGATTTTGTTTCGGATGGGACGGGACTGACGACAGCAAGCATCGGGTATGCCATGCTCTTCAACATTCTTCACGCCGAGGACCCCCTGGTTCTCTTGCGCGAAGCCTTCCGCGCATTAAAACCCGGCGGCAAGGTGGGCATTATTCATTGGAACTACGACGCCGCCACTCCTCGTGGCCCCGCAATGGACATCCGCCCGCGACCGGGCGAGTGCGGCGAGTGGACGACCGAAGCAGGATTTAAACTCATCATTCCGCACATCGATCTGCCTCCCTACCATTACGGCTTGGTTGGACAAAAGCCTGCCTGATTGCACTGATCGGATTACTGATCGGGGAGAGAACTAAATAGGCACAAGAACAATACTTACTAACTTAGTGATCCGGCTTGTTTGGGGCCAAGAGTTGCCACTTCTTGCCGAGCGGGTCGAAATAAATTGCTCCACAATAGTTTTTCATAGAAGCCAACTTATTTAATAACGTGCCATATCGCTCTATTAAACGTAAATCACCGTCTAAAGTTGGGATGCCACCCTGATTAGGTGTATAACAACAACTTTGGTGTTCTCGCAGTTGACATATTGCTCTTTCGATAACTTCACCCTTGAAACGTTTTAGCAGACTTCGCTCAGTCTTATTCTGAAGCTGCCGCACTCTTTCGCGCGAAATTGCTAATCGTTTGGCCAGTTGCTCAAGCGTCAGCGGTCGCTGGCCGTGCCGACCCTTAATAATAAGCCGCTGCCGCGCATCCAGACGCCCAAGCGCCTTCAAGAGAAGCTTGATAACCGTGCTGGGGCGAGGGCGACCGGGAACACCAGTGCGATTTCTTTTCGTGCGAACCGGCTCTGGTGCCAAGTGCAGAGCATATTCGGCCAGAGACTCTTCTACTTCCTTCAGACAAGCTTTACCAAAACCGTCGATTTCCATGAGCTGGGATGGCGACATCTGAAGCAACTGCCCAAGGGTCCGCAGTTTCCCTCGGCGCACGGCCCTGGTTGTGCGTACAGAAAGCATCTCTAATACGCTGGAGATCGTTTCATTTCCTGAAAACATGCTTTTCAATTTTTAGTGAGAAGCTTTATATGCAGTATAAGTGAAAATTAGAACTCCGACGGCCACCACAAGAAGTATCCATGTTGGGAAGGCTCCTGTAGATCGATGCCGTTTTTGCAGCGGCACTACTTTTGAGATATTTTTCTTTATCTGCGCGACAGTCTGATCCACCGCTTTACTCAAATGACTTGTGTCGCGGCCTTCGGTTTTTAATACGGATTCCATCTCTTTGTAGAGTACGAGGGTCCCCGAAAGATCGTTTCGCTTGATGGCCTCGAGAAGTTGTTGGTTTAGTTGCCCCCATCGACGATCATTCTTCCGCAGACCAGATTGCTTTGGTTGTGCCCCGTTGCCACACGTCAGAGCATAGCTATTGCCAGCCCGGACACGTTGAAGCTGGCCGAGCCATTCCAAGGCGCTGACGATGCTCGCGATGATATGCCCATCGGATGCATTTAGTGCTTTCTTTAAATCTTTTTGTAAACAACCAGGTCGAGTCGTCACATAATCAATAAGCTGAGGAGTCAGTTTTAAAATTAATTGAGCTTTCTCAGCATACGCCTTCCAGGGTTCTAATTCTGGATATTTTTCAATTAGCACGGCCAAGGCAGTCACATCAGGCTCCGAGCCAGTCACACCAAACAGAATGGCTCCCTCCTCAATTGCGGGGATACTTATGATGTCGAATCGCCCGAACTCCGCTACCACAGAGCTCACTAACGCAGGAATAAGTGTCAGGGACTCTCGGCAACATCGAACGCATTTCCTCACATCATCCTTTTTGCGGATGATGTCTAGCATTTGGAAATACCGATCGATGCTGGAATTGCTAGACATTTTGCTAGGGCCTTCTTGTTTCCCTGTGCCCAGGTCAGTTTTCGGTGGCCATAAAGCTTTATAGGCTACCAGTCTGTCTTGCTGCGAGGTTCTATTTTGGCTGTTTTTACGGTGATTTTCTAGGATTCCCTTATTCTTAGGTTTACCTGAATGTTCGTTTTTCTGATCGGCTAGGAAACTTTTTCGGCAATAAGGACCGGAGTGGCGAGGGTCTGCTGAATTGCTGGGGTGGCCACGGGAAGCTGCTTATCCAGGCTGAGGGCGGCCTGGCGGCACCGTCCTCTCTATTGCGGTCGCGGTGGCGACCGCGTATTCAGTCGGTGCCGTCCCGACCATTGAGAACATAAACAGGAGGACGGGACGGACGTGTCCGGGCGATAGTCACTCGCGCGGGCCGAGCAAGCCGCGCGAGTGCGGCGGCAGCGGTGGGCGGCTGGCACCGCCTTCCGACCGTGCGCGTAGTGCGCCATCAGGGATTGCGTCTTTAAGCGCAGGAAACTCTGTGCCGCGTAGGGGTCTTTGGAACACATGATCATACGAATGTATAATGACTACCGGATGCGACTTCTATTCCTGGCTGATCTGCACCTTGAGTTTGCGCCCTTCACGTCTCCCGTCGAGAGGGCAGACGTTATTGTTTTAGCCGGTGATATTCATGTCGGCGCCAAAGGAATTCAATGGGCGCAAGAAACTTTCGGTGAGACACCGGTCATTTATATCGCCGGGAACCATGAATATTATCGACAGTCCTACCCGGACCACCTCGACAAGATGCGCGAAGCGGCCAAAGGGACGAATGTCCTGTTTTTGGAGAATGATTCCACTGAAATCGGCGGAGTGACCTTCCTGGGATGTACCCTCTGGACGGATTTCAACCTATACGGAGACGTGAAACGCGCCATGAGTGAGGCTGAAACCTCGATGAACGATTATCACGTCATCCAACTTGGCCTGACGGGCCGGAGGCTTCAGCCAGAGGACACATTATCCCCGCACAAGAAATCAGTCCAATGGCTCAAGAAGACGCTTAAAACACAGGTTGGCAAACCGGTGGTGGTCGTCACACACCATGCCCCCAGCCTGCAATCGGTCGCGGGCCAGTATAAGCGGGACCTCGTCAGCGCTGCTTTTGCCTCTCCTTTGGATCGCCTGGTGGCCGCTTCCAAAGCCAAGCTCTGGCTGCATGGACATGTCCACCATGCTTGCGACTACCCGATCGGAAATACGCGGGTCCTCTGCAATCCGCGCGGGTATCCCAACGAAACAGGCAACGGCTTCGATCCCCAATTGGTTCTCGACGTCAGCTTCTAGAAAACAGTAGAAAACAGGGGACGTAGTTGCAACTTTGCAAGCTCGCCTTTGCCGAGGAAATGAAAAGTTGCAACTACGTCCCCTGGCCTTCCCATGCGCCATTCGATCGGCGGAAACTCCAAGTGGGCCCTCTACGACAACTTAATTTTACGCAGGTCCTGCCAGGGGATGGCGCGGAGGCGGGGCGCAAGCTGCATAGCGTGGGGTGTTCGGCAAACGACGATCCCTTTTTCTGCTTCAGGATATTCCGCGAGAAAGGTCTGGAGATGACGGGCGTCCTGCTGGGTCGGCGTTTCGGTCCATTTAACTTCAATGGGAATCAGCCGCCCTTCCTGTTCGATCACCCAGTCCACCTCAGGACCGGAGGCATCGCGCCAGAATCGCAGATGCCCGGAACCTTGACGCATCGACCGCAAGAGTTCGAGACCCACCCATTGTTTCAGCAGTTTCCCCCAACTTTCGAGCGGGAGCCGCCGTCCTTCCTGCGCGGCCAGCCGACGGACACCGAGGTCGAAGAAAAGATACTTGCTCCCTCGGGTCAATTTTTTGCGCGTGGCGCTGCGGGTCAATGGGTCGATCCGTTCCACAATGAGGCAGTCTTCCAGAATCTGAAAGTAGGAGCCAATCGTCACATGGGAAACCCCGATCTCCTGTGAGAGTTTGCGCAAATTGATGAGGCCCCCGGACTCCGAGGCCGCCAATTCCAGAAATCGGCCGAAAGGACTCAAGTTCCGCACGAGCGCTTCTGCCCGGACCTCCTCCTCCAGATAGGTGGTGACGTAGGACCGGAGCGCCTGCTCCCGCGCCTCAGGCGTTGGGTCCAATACAACGAACGGGAGCGCACCGTAAAGGAGTTGGTCTTGCAGAGTGCCTTTCGCGTACTCCTCACGACGAAATGGGTCCAGGCGATAGGCCAGAACGCGCCCAGGAAGCAGGTTGATGTGGGACCCGCGTCTCAGCTTTCGCGCCGAGGATCCGGTCAAGATGAAGATCGCCTTCTTTTCATCGATCAAAACCTGAAGGGCATCCATCAAGGCGGGCACTTTCTGGACTTCATCAATCACGACCAGAGGCGGCGCACCAGACTCGGCCTCCAAATCATGAATTTCATAAATAAGCGCGGCAGGACGCTTTTCATACCGCTGCCGTTGGTCTGGATTGGCTAAGTTCAGGAGACGAGTGGGGGAGAGTCTTTGCAGGAGTGTCGTCTTTCCCGTCTGCCGGGGCCCCAGAAGCAGGACGCTCTTCTGCTTAGCAACGGCGTCTCGGAGGTCCTTTTCGATGAGCCTATTGATATACATCGCTTTCCATTTTCCATGATTTTGGAAAGTCCGTCAACCATTTTCTTACTCGAAGGGTTAAACCAATAACTGATCGGATTTCTGTCCCGTCCTTTATTTCGCTCGCCCAAGCGAGCTATATCGAAGGGACTGCACCGGCCCATTAAGTCGCCTCCGGCGACTCTATTGAGAGGACGGTGCTGATCGGCTCCACAACTCGGTATCGATGGGGGACGTTCTTCGGGAATTAGGTTATTTGCCCGGATTTGGCGAGCGGAGCGGGATCAGTCAAACCTCTTTCTCCGATGTGTGTTAGCATCCCCGAAAAAATCGAATTACCTAAGTACGTCCCAATATTTGATGCCGATATGTCATCATCTAAGGATGAAACCCCGCCAGGAAATCCGCCACATCGCCTTCATCGGCGACTACCTGCCGCGCCGGTGCGGCATCGCCACCTTCACGACGGATTTATGCACCTCCGTGGCGGCGCAGTTCCCTAAAGTAAAGTGCTTTTCCGTGCCCGTGAACGACGTGGAAGGGGGATACGACTACCCTCCCGAGGTCCGCTTTGAAATTGAAGAGCAAAATCTGGCCTCTTATCGGCGGGCGGCGGATTTTCTGGGCATCAGCGATGTGGACGTGGTTTGCGTTCAACACGAATTCGGCATCTACGGGGGAGTGGCGGGCGGGCACCTGTTGGCCCTGCTGCGCGAAGTCAACATCCCCATTGTGACCACCCTGCACACCGTACTCAAAGAACCGAATGCCGACCAGAAACGCGTCATGAAGGAGTTGATTCAGCTCTCCACGCGTCTGGTGGTGATGTCTCAAAAGGGGGATCGGTTCCTGAAGGACGTTTACAAGGCGCCCGCCGCCAAGATCGACGTGATCCCTCACGGGATTCCTGAAACCTCCTTCGTGGACCCGAGCTTTTATAAGGACCTCTTCGGCGTGGAAGGCCGGCAGGTACTTTTAACGTTCGGCCTGCTCTCACCCAACAAGGGCATTGAAAATGTGTTGAACGCCCTTCCTAAAATCGCGGCCGCGGTCCCCAACGTCGTCTACATCATTCTGGGGGCCACCCATCCCCACCTTCTCCGCGAGGCGGGCGAGTCCTACCGTCTGAGCTTGGAACGGCTGGCTGAAAAAAACGGCGTTCAAAAGAACGTGATCTTTTACAACCGCTTTGTGGAACTGGCCGAGCTGAAGGAGTTTATCGGCGCCGCGGACATCTACATCACCCCCTACTTGAATGAGTCCCAGATCACATCGGGATCACTGGCCTATTGCTTTGGCGCGGGCAAGGCCGTGGTGTCCACCCCCTATTGGTACGCCCAGGAGCTTTTGGCGGAGAGCCGCGGGGTGTTGGTCCCTTTCAACGACCCGGACGCCATCGCACGGGAAGTGACGGGGCTTTTAGCGGACGATACAAGACGCAATGCCATGCGCAAGAACGCCTACAAAATGGGACGGGAAATGGTGTGGAGCAATGTGGCCGGCTCCTACATGCAGTCCTTTGAGAAGGCCCGGAACGAACGGGCCGGCCTGACCCGGAAGCTCTTCACGGTGAAGACGATGGACAAGCAGCTCACCGAGCTTCCCGAAATGAAGTTGGACCACCTCTACCGAATGACCGATTCCACGGGCCTTTTTCAACACGCCATTGTGGCCGTGCCGAACTTTTCCACCGGATATTGTACCGATGATAACGCCCGCGCCCTGATCTTGTCCGTGCTTCTGGAAGAGCTGGGGGAAGATTCTCCTCATCTTTTAGACGTTGCCACCACCTATGCCGCCTTCCTTCAATACGCCTTTGACCCGAAGCTTAAATGTTTTCGGAACATCATGGACTTCAACAGGTCCTGGAAGGACGAGTCCATCTCCGAAGATTGCTGCGGCCGCGCGATCCTGGCCCTGGGAACCTGCGTGGGCCGCTCGAAGAACACCGGCTTCCAAACCCTGGCGGGACACATTTTTGCGCAGGCGCTTTCGCCCGTGACCGAATTCCGATCGCCCCGGGCCTGGGCGCTGGCCTTGATGGGCACCCACGAATACCTGCGCCGGTTCAACGGAGACCGGCAGGTGAATCAGATTCGCGACACCCTGACGGACCTTTTGATGGGGCTCCACGACCGCACCGCCACCCCCGAGTGGCCCTGGTTTGAGGATTCGGTCACCTATATGAACGCCGGTTTATCGCATGCGCTGATCTTAAACGGCCGCGAGACCTCCCGAGCCCGCGTTCTGGAGACGGGTTTAAAAACCCTGCGCTGGCTCACGAAGATTCAGACCACCGAGGGGGGTTATCTCCGCCCGATTGGCTCCAACGGCTTTTACAAACGCGGCGGCGAGCGGGCCCATTATGATCAGCAGCCGATCGAGGTTCAGGCGATGGTGTCGGCGTGTCTGGAGGCTTACCGGTGCACCTCGGATGACTACTGGTTCACTCAGGCGCGCCGAGCCTTCGACTGGTTTTTGGGACGCAACGACCTGGGTCTTTTCCTTTACGATCCCACGACCGGCGGCTGCCGGGACGGGCTTCACGTGGATCGCGTGAACCAGAACCAGGGGGCCGAATCCACCCTGGCGTTTCTCGTCTCGCTGGCCGAGATGCAGCAGGCGCACAACGAATTGGCCGCTTTTCAACACCCGGCCCTTATTCAATGAAACGACCCCTCTTAAACTCCAGAATCCTCACCGTTCGCCGGACGGAGATCCGGCTGGCCCCCGACCAAAGCCGGGTTGTTTTGCGGCATTTGAGGTTCGGGACCGATGAGGAGTATGTCCGGATCATCCGCCGGGCGCTGGCCCTTTCGGAGGCGGATGTGCACCGAACGTTGAATCGCGTTTTGGCGGAGTTTTCGTCCCGCCATCGGCAGTTGAGCGACCATTTTTTGACACGGTTTCGCCACGTCGAACAGTTTCTGCCTGCCTCGTCGGCAGGCGGGCCTGCCGACAGCGACCTGTCGGAAGACCGAAAACAGCTGATCGGTTCCTATTTCCTCTTCGAATATTCCGTCGAATCGGCCGGGCTGTTCAACCCCTCGATCATTCCCCATCCGGATCAATCGGGTCTGCCGGAAGGGCACCTGCGTTTTCTCCTGAGTTTGAGGTCAACCGGAGAGGGGCACCTGTCCTCCATTTCTTTCCGCAGTGGGGTCATCGACGACCGCCGCGGCATTTCCATTGATCCGCCGGCACGGTTTTTGACGGAACCCGAGCTGATCGAAAACCCCTCCTACCACAAAACGCTCTTCGGGCGAAAAGCCGCGGAGCTGGGCCTGGCCGGCGAATGGACGGACCATGTCCTGGACCGCTTGCCGGACACCTTCACGCTGACCAACCTCCGCGACAGCCTGCGGGACGCTCTTGGGGCGACGGCCAACCGGCGTTTTGAAGATCACCCCATCGCCGAAAGTCTGTGGCTTCTGGCCAAGTGCAATTATGAGATCTGCTTTCCCCCGGAGCAGGACCTTTCCGAATGCGTCATCATGCCGGTCACCCCGCTGCAAAGCAACGGCATCGAAGACGTGCGCCTCGTCGCGCACCAGGAAGAGAACGGCCAAACGATTTACTACGCCACCTACACCGCCTACGACGGCCGCCATGTGCTGCCTCAACTGTTCACCACGGAGGACTTCCGGCATTTTAAATTCACCACCTTAAACGGCCCCGGCGCAAAGAACAAAGGCATGGCCTTATTCCCCCGAAAGATTAATGGCCTCTACACGATGCTCTCCCGCCAGGATGGAGACAGCCTCTTCCTCACCACCTCCGACAACATCCATTTCTGGTCCGAGACCCGGCGAATCATAGAACCGGTCTATCCCTGGGAGGTCGTGAAGATGGGCAACTGCGGTTCCCCCATCGAAACAAAGGATGGCTGGCTCGTTCTCAGCCACGGCGTAGGCCCCTTGCGGCAATATTGCCTCGGGGCTTTTCTCCTGGATCGGAACGACCCTTCCCGGGTCATCGGACGTCTGCGCGAGCCTTTGATGCGTCCCGAAGGGATTGAGCGGGAAGGGTACGTTCCCAACGTTCTTTACACCTGCGGCGCGCTGGTTCACGGCGATCAGCTGATTCTGCCCTACGGCCTATCCGATCGCGTGACGGGCTTCGCCCTGATTTCCTTGAACGAAATTCTGGCCTCGATGTCCTAGAAGAAAGAGGATTATTATGACGTTAGCCGATCGTGAACGGATTCGATTGCATCAAGACAAGGAGGAGAACCAGGGACCTTCACCGGACTCTCCGTTGAAAGTCTGGATTTTCGTCGTCCTCCTGGGAGTCATCATCGGGATGGCGCTCTATCATTACCGGTAAGACATGAACAAGATCGGTGAAGCGTTTGCGTTTGTGCCGCCGTTTGGTTGGGAGGAATCCCGGCGGGGGGCGACTCTGGTTTTCCGGCAACTGGAGCGGGAGCTGCGGGTCTCTTTCTGGCCTCTCAAAGAGAAAGGATCGCTCAAAAAGAAAACGGCGGCTCTCGAGGAGCTGAAGCAAACGGCGCTGAAGGCCATCGGGAGGGATTTAAAGAATACGAACCTGCGCGTTGCCATCCCGCTCAGCCGCGTAGACGAAAATAAGTTGGAGTTCTGGGTCCAGTCCCTTGGCACCCGCGACGGAACCACGCTGATCTGTTCGGCGGTCGCGTGCAGCCCCCTGGGCATTCTGATGGTCTCGCTCGAAGCGCCGAACAAACCCCGATCCTTTCCAATCTTTGTCGATTTCCTCCGCTCGGTGCACAAAGCATAATCATAGGGGACGTAGTTTAGTTTTTCACTTTCCCCTAATCGAAAATGTACGCAACAAACAACTACAAAACTAAACAGCGTCCCCTAGCCCTACCGTCCTAGCCCACCTTTATTTTCGCTGGGCCTTATCCAGCAGGGTAAGCACATAGAAAAAGATCGCCCGTAATTGTTCGAAGAGGCTCTCCAGCTCCCCGATTTCATCGTCGGAGGACATCGTGACCTGGGCGGCGAAGTCCCCTCCCACCACCTTCGTGGCGACCTGGACGATATGATCGATGCGATTAAAAATCAACCGACGCAGCAGGATCATGATGAGGAGCGGAATAATCACGATGATCACAAGGATCACGACCAGGAGCCGTTGTTCCATCTGCCTGAAACTGTAGTAAGTCGAGGCCACATCCTTGGCATCGCGCAAGACAAAGAGGCCGCCGATTTTCTGGCGAGTCGGGTCATCATAGAGCGGGAAGACCCCCCGCACGAAAAGCGAGTTCCCTTTCTTGAGCCGCTCGAGCACCCGGCCTCCATCGGGAACCGAGTCCAGATCGCCCGAAAAACGAAGCACGCTCGAATCCTCAAATGTTTTGTCGATGATCACGACATCCCGGTGGTCGTCCCAATTATCAGGCTGCTGAAGATATTGACGCGTCGCCGCGTAGTCCTTTCGGTTCAGAAACGTTTTTTTAAGGACTATTCCGTAATCATCGCCCGTCTGTAATTTCATCTGTCGAAGGAAATGACCGATTTCCTCCCCCATCTCCGTATAGCCGATGAGTTTCCCGCGCGAATCCCTGAAAGGCATGACGTTTCTCACCACAAAGCCGGACAAGCCCAATTCGTTGCCCGTGACGGGCTTGTGCGTTTTGACGCACGCTTCGAAGCTCAGACGCCCCAACAGGTCCCCGAATCGGGTGGGGTTTTGCAGCCGCAAGAAAACCGTCTTGGCCGGTTCCGGAAGAATAAAAATCCAGTTCGTGATGTTGTATTGGTTCTTGAGTGTCTCGAAAAGCGGACGGGTCACCGCCATCAACTGAGCCCGATCCTGCTGGGCCATCGCCGACTGGATCAGAGGATTAGTCATGAGGCTCTCGGAAGCCGCCGCCATTTTGGCGATATTGTTTTCCCTTAAAACACTGAAAAGTTTCTCCGCGTTGCGCAGGGAATCCTGGGCCAGCACATTCATATTGTGGTTATAACTCTGGCGCAGCGCGGCCAGAAGGATGGCGGCTCCGACCGCAAAGGTGGCGACGATCGTCGACAGGATTTTGAATTTAATGGAATGAGATCGCATAGACTTTTCTCCGGATCGCTTAAAGTTCGACCGTTGTCTTAAGAATTTCGACCGCCGCCGCCTTCAATTTCTCAATCACGGCTGGATCATCCGGTGAATTCGGACCGATCATCCCGATCGGCACCCCGGCCTTGAGTCCAATTTGCCCCTTGACGATAAACGCGTTCTGGCCCGTTTCTGCAATTTTCTTCTCAATGGCCATTCGTAAATCATAGAGTTTGCCCATAATGCCCCCTTCAGAATCTACTCATTGTTTAGCCTACAAAACAAATATGAAAAATAAACATGCCTCCGGCAAGTGAAATGTGTTGGCCAAAGAATGAACTGTTTAGAAAGTACAGCTGACACGCACGATGAATTCCCGGGAGGGCCCTGGGAGGGGAGCGTGACTGCTGTCGTAAGGTTGGATGTAATTATAGCCGGAACCGAATAGGTCAAAGATTCCCGCTCCGACGTCAAGTCCCTTAAGAAAAACGTCTTTTTTCCTCACATAAAGATTGATCATGACCGCGGTGGATTCCCGCCGCAAGAGCATATTCCCGAAAGGATCCTGCCTGTAATAGCCGTATCGTTCGGCCAGCACGATCGCTGAAGGATTCATACTGAAGCCGTGACCTAACGCATAACTTCCATTCAGCGCGACTTTATGCACCGGCCAACCCAGCAAAACATCCTGACGGCCAGGAACCGCGTAAAGAGGAACACGATTCTGCGTGGCCGAATAGAACGAATAGGAAATGTCTGCGTAGTTTGGGCCGCTCTTCCACCGGCCGGTGAGTTCGAAGCCGTGAGTCCCGATGGGATCGTCGTTGCTGTAAAATTCCGAGCCCGTCACCGGGTCGTTATGATAAACAATCGGACGACGAATTTTCGTGTTGAAGAAGGCGACTGACGCGAACAGGTCCTCGCGGAAACAATAGCCTGTCTCAAGTTCATAGGTCGTCAGGTATTCGGGACGGATGTCGGAGTTGAGGCGGATGTTCTCAAGACTCGGTGTCCGAAAAGCCTCGCTGTAAAGCGCCTTCAGGTGCCAGCGGTCCCAAAGCTTCGTCCAGGCCACGCGCGGGACCAGGGAGTCTTTATACAGACTATGATGTTCGTAACGGCCGCCGCTGACCAAGGTCCCCCAGGACGACAACTCCATCTGCCCTTGCGCGTAATAGGCTGCGTTCCTGTAGGTGATCTTGCGGTTATTGCCCGGCCAGAGCCCGGTGTCGGGAGTGTCATCGGAAACCTTTGCGTGGTCCTGTTGGAACTCCAGCCCGCCCAGAAAAACAAACTGGCGAGAGTATTCATACTTGGCCAATAGACTTTCCTTATAGCGATCAAATGTTTTGTCGTACAGAAAAAATACATCGCGCTCGTTCCAGGGCCGGTGCTGGTTGAAGTTAAATCGGGGCGTAATCGTCCAGCGTGCCGCGGGCTGCAGATCGTAGCCGACTTCCGCCAGATAGAAAGAGCTGTTGATCTGCGAAGCATCCGCCTGGTTTATCCCGAAAGCATCGCGTTGAGTGGTAAAAAATTGGTCGGCAATAAACCGGCTGTGAAATCCCCCCTTTTCGACCCCCAGATTCAAGCCCCGAGAAATCAGATCAGAATTTCCCTTCATGGGGTAGGTCTCTCCGGTCACGTCGGTGTACAGGCGGTCGCTGCGCTGAGATTGGCCAAAATGAGCCGCTCCACTGAGACGCCAATTCGTGTCTCCGCTACCGTAATGCATATCCACCTGACGATCATCTCCGCCTTTCCAGCCACGGCCATAGAGGCCTGCGACTTGCACGCCTTTCTCCGCTGCTCCGCGCGTGTGAATATCGATCACCGCCACTTCCGCATTGCCTCCATAGAGCACCGAACCAGGTCCACGGATCACTTCAATCCGTTCGATTTGCTGGACGGGGATTCGGTCGATTTGTGTTCCTCCATACCCAAGATCGTTGTACTCCTGCCCATCGACCCGAACGAGCACTTTTCCTTCCTGGCCCCATAACCCGCGAAAACCTATTCCAATGATTCCTTGAATATCGACCCCAAACTCGATGCCCGGCACTAATCGCAACACGTCAAAAAGGTTTCGCGCGCCGGAATCGCGGATTTCGTCGCGGGTAATGATCGTCAGGATGCCGGGAGACTCTCTCAAGGGAAGGGACGTCTTGGTTGTCACACTCGTCTTGGCGTTGAGCGTCTGCTCGAGTGAAAGTTTTTCGTACTCGAAGAACTCGAAGACGTCGTTCGTCTGCGGCCAGACCGGGGCAATAGCACCAAACAGGAAACCGCCGAGCATCAGAAAGCGAAACTCGTTGGTCTTGCGGCCTCTTCGTGATCCTGCAGCCATAGTCATATGCCCTGTAACAACCACGTGACCATTCTTCAAGGAAACAAAAGGTTAACGAATCAAGGACACCGTACGCCAAACATCGAGATCAGGATGAATCGCGCGCCCGGCAACCCCTTCCTGGACAGCTGGAGCGATGAAGAATGGCTGGTTCAGTTTTCTTATTTTTGCCGGGAGAGAAGCGTCTGAATCTCGCCAATGCCGTCGGGTGTGGTCAGGACTGAAATGACGTCTCCTTCCTGAAGAACGGTCCTGCCGCTCGGGACCAGGTACCGGTCGTCCCGGCAAACGAGGGTAATCAGGCTGTCGGCTGGCAGCCCCAGTTGCGTCAGGCTGTTGCCGGCGACCGCTGAATTGAAGGGAACGATGAACTCCTCAAGGCAAGCGTCAATGGCTCCCGGCGCGTCGAATTCCAGCGGCGAATGCCGCTTCCGCTGAAACGGAACCTCGACCCGAAGCCAGCGCGCCACCCGGGCGATCGAAGGCCCCTGCAGCATCACGGAAACCACCACGGTGAAAAAGACCAGGTTGAAATACGTTTCGGCCCGTGGGAGTCTGGCCACGAGCGGAAACGTCGCCAGGATAATCGGAGCGGCGCCTCGTAATCCCACCCACGACACCATGGCCTTTTTCCGGGCGGACAGGCCCGATCCGATCAGGCTGATGAAAACGCTCGCCGGCCGCGCCACAAAAACCAGGAAAAATGAAAGCCAAAGCCCCGGCCAGAACACCCGGGGCAGATGCACCGGAAGCACCAAGAGTCCCAGGATCAGGAACATGCTGATCTGCATGAGCCAGGCCAGCCCGTCCTGAAAACGGGTCATGGTCTTTTTGTGAAAGTAATCCTTCCCGGCCAGGACAAGACCCGCCAGATAAACCGCAAGAAATCCGCTGCCGCCCAGAAACGAGGCCAGGCTGTACGTCAGGAGCACCATGGCCAAGAGGAGCACCGAGTAGAGACCTTCGTGCTCGAGTTTGAGACGCTGCAGGACGAGCACCATCCCTCGCCCGGCGAGATACCCGATTCCCCCGCCAAGTCCCATCTGGGTCACGAAAAGAAGCAGCAGGCTCGCGGGAGACTTCATCGGATGCTGAATCAGGCTGATCAACCCGATCGTGAGGAACACCGCCATCGGGTCGTTGCTGCCGGACTCAAACTCGAGCAGCGGGCGGATCGGTTCTTTCAAGCTGACTTTCTGGGATTTCAGGACCGTGAAGACCGCGGCGGCATCCGTCGATGAAACGATGGCTCCAAACAGCAGGCCCTCCAGCCACGTAAAGGAGAGGAACTGCTGGGCGAACCACCCCACCAGAACCGTGGTCAGCAGGACCCCGAGGGTTGAAAGCGAAGCCCCCATCCACAAGACCGGACGGATTTCTTTGGAACGGGTCTGCAAAGCGCCGGCGAAAAGAATAAAGACCAGCGCGATCACCCCGAGCGCCTGCGCCAGGGGCGCATTATGGAAAGGAACGCCGCCCGGGCCGTTGGCGCCGGCCAGCATCCCGATGCCGAGAAACAGGAGCAGCGCCGGGACCCCGAAACGGTCGGCAACGGTGTTGGCAAAAATGCTCGCCAGCAGCAGAACAGACCCCAGCAAAAGCCAATGTTCCAGAGAAACCATGGACCATAGGATAGCTTGAGATTAAGGAGAATTACAAAGGAAACTCTTTGAGCGTGTCGGTTTTCTTTCGGGGGACCAGAACAAAAACAAGGAGAGGCAACGCCAGAAAACTGCCGACGATCCCCCGGGCGATATCCTGCCAGTCAAAAACCCTTGATGGGACACAGATCTGAATCGTTTCCTCCAAAGCCACAACGATGGCGGCGAAAGCACAGGCCGCCCCGGCGGCTCTTCCTGGCGAAATCCACTTTTCTGATAGAGGACGATAAAAAAGGTACGCCAGAAACCCCGCTTGAATAAAATGGATCCCTTCCTCCGGCGCAAAGACCCAGTAACGGATGATCAGAACATAAATACAACTGATCAGGACCAACACCAGAGTCCTGAAAAAGGACTTAAACCCTCCGCGCTTCGCGAATGAATTCGTTACGCCAACAACCAGGACCAGCACGATAAGCCCTATCGAAAACCGCAAAAGCCCCCGCGCCCGAAACCAGCTGATAACCGGTCGAACAAAGGGAACGCTGAGCCAAAGATAGACGCTCATGCCCAGCGCAGGCATCCAGGATTTCATGGCTCCTCCACCGGATGACACCATTGCCCATCGCAAAGGATACTGAAGGAATCCCGCTGATCCGTCCGGAGAATCCGCTGATGAAGTTCTGGATACGACTCCACACGGGGCAGCTGGTATGGGTTTGGGCCCACAGAAAGAGCGATCCAGGGGATGGTCTGGAACCGGCGCGCCAACCCGGGAGCCAGAATATCCCCATGATGAGGCCAGGTCACCACCTGCAGCGTGGCGCCTGTTTGCCGCAGGCGCTGCTCCACCGAAAGAAGAACGGATTCCTGCACAGTCGGGTCAAGGTCGCCCAAAAACAAAAGGGCGCTCCGGCCATAGAAAACGAGAACCACCAGGCCGTTGGCGTGGAGGGACCCCCCGGGAGAAGACAGGGCCATCCCTTCGACCGTGAGCGCTCCCCCATTCACGGAGATCTTGAGATCGCGATCAATCGTTTGGATGGCCGTGCCTTTTCGTCTTAACGATTCGAGTTCGGGCGGGAAGGAACCCTCGCTGGACCGATAGAGCGTCTGGAGGCGGGGCCCCTTCCAACCGTCGAGCAAACTCCCGACATGGTCGGGGTGAGCATGCGTGATGAAAACCGCATCCACCAGGCGAATCCCCCGAGCATTCAATGCCTGGCGGATCAAACCGCTGTCTTCCGCGCGGCCAACATCGATCAGTCCAGACCATTCACATCGGCCATTCTTTTCAAGACAGAGGAGAGCGCTCTCCCCATAAGCCACGTTCAGTGCTCGAATGCTGAGATGCGCTTGCGCCAGTTGGACAACCAGACCGCAACCCAGGATCGCCCCGAAACAACCCGTGATGGCCCTCCGCAAAATAAACACCGGAATCTCTCCTCCGTGGTCCGTCAATAGATGATACTAACGATAACGCCTCCTGGGTATTTCGACTCATTGACACGTTCCCGTCGTTGATTGATAATGAGCAAGGTTACGGCAAGGTTACAACCATTCGATTCACTTCCTCATTAAACGAGGTTTTGTGTCTGAGACTCCTCCTGCAGACGGGCCCGGCAACGAAGACATAAACGCCCTCCCCCCCGAACGGGAACAGCGGCGGTACGCGCGCATGATTCTCTCCGGAGACAGCGCGGTGCTGATGTCGCGCCCGGGACAGAGACGCCCCCTGAACGGCAAAATCCTGAACGCCAGCTTAAGCGGCGTTTCGTTTGATCCGGCCAGCCAGCACCGGCTCCAACTCGGCGACTCCGCGACGGTGGAGTGGGCGCCGACTCCGTATCTCCGGACACCCCGAATACTCAAGCGTTATAAATTTACAGGCCAGGTGGTGCGCGTCGACGAAGGCGGAAGCGTCGGGATCCGATTTCACCGGCTGATCCCGGAACAAATCCAGCGCGTGGATACGCGGCCCCAGCGTTTCTCCGCGGTGGGGGTCGCGGACTGCTGGCGGGCCTGATCGTGGTTCTGAAGGTTCACAACATTATCTTCTACTGGTGGGCTCCCCTCATCAACACGTACAGCCTTCTGGTCTGTACCTATATTTTCTGGCGGGTGGCGATGTCCATGTTCTACCGGGAACCCCAGGATGCCGGGTATATGCCCTCGGTCTCGATGATCATCTCCGCCAAAAATGAAGAACACCATATCCGGGAAACACTGGAACACGTTTTTGCTTCGCGTTATCCGAGAGAGCTACTGGAAGTCCTTGTGGTGGATGACGGCTCCACCGACCGGACGTGGGAGATCCTTGAGGAATTATCCTTTTTGCATCCGAGGAGATTGCGAACGTTCCGCCATGAAACCAACAAAGGCAAACGTTTCGCCATGGCCCTGGGCGCTCAGAAAGCACAGAATGAAATCCTGGTCTACATCGACTCGGACAGTTTGATCGACCCGGAAGCGCTTTACCGCGTCGTCCAGCCGTTTCACGACCGCTCGATCGGCGCGGTGGGAGGAGAAATCGGCGTGGTTGTTGAAAAGGACAACTTCTTTTCAAAGATGGAAGTGGTCCGTTACCAGATCTCCCAACGGGTGATTAAAGCCTCCGAGAGTCTCTTTAACTCGGTGACGTGTTGCTCAGGCCCTCTGGCGGCGTATCGCCGCGTCTCCGTCCTGCGCGTGCTGCCGGCCTGGCTCAATCAAACCTTTCGCGGCCGGCGCACCACCTTCGGAGACGACCGTAGCTTAACCAACTTCATCCTGCGAACGCACCGGGTGGTCTTTCATCACGGCGCCATCTGCCGGACCTATGTTCCAAACCGTTTGAAAACATATCTTCGCCAGCAGCTACGGTGGAAAAAGTCCTGGTCCAGGGAAACGATCATCGCCAGCGGCTTCATGTGGCGCAAACACCCGATGGCGGCGGTTCCTTTTTATCTCGGGATCCTGGTGACGTTGTTGTCGCCGCTGATTGCCCTGCGGGCGCTTTTTTACCTGCCGGTTTTCCTGTCGGTCAGCTGTCTCCCGTATCTGACGGGACTGGCCCTGATTAACTTTCTGCTGGCCAGCGTGTTCTTCTACTACACCCGCTCGCGGTACTGGCCCTATCTTCTGGCTTTCGTCGCCTTCTATATCGGTATTTTGTCCTGGCAGACCTATTACGCGATCACAACTATTCCACGCAACCACTGGGGGACCCGCTGAGCACTGAGGCGATCACCACCGAGTATTTTCCAAACGATACGTACCACTGGCAGTGGAGCGCTTTTTGGCTTGTGGTCGCGGGGGTCGCCGTGTTGTTGTGGGTAAGTTTTTTTCATGCGGTGCCGCCGTCGGCCCCGCCGCTGTCGCCGCATTCAGCCGGCTACGACTGGTATCTGGTTCTGCACCTGCCGGAAACACCGAATGACCCTTATCAAGCGGCGGTGGCGGGAAGAAATCTGCACATCTGGCTCACTGCGCTCAAACGCGGAGGCTATCAACCGCTGCTTTTTTCCGATGCGCAGTCCCGCCTGTCGCGGGGTCTTGGCCTGCCGCAACGGGCCGTGGTACTGGTTTACGACCCGGGCTTCCACCGCACGTTCGATACCGTTTCCCCTATTCTGCTCAACCACCGCGTACCGGTGGTCTGGGTGACCAATCACACCGCGGTCCTGCGCGGAGACCGACACTACATGAACCGCCGCGAAATGCGCCGGATGCTCCAGAGCGGTTACTGGGACATCGGTTTTTCCGGAGACGGCTTCTGGTCTCAAGGCACTCCGGAAGAGCGCCGGCAGGTTCAATTCAACCCGGCGCTCCGGCTGAGCTGGGCGCCGGAAACCGGGCGACAGGCCATCAACTGGTTATCGGCTCTCAACGCCGTTCACCGGCTGGATATAGGTTCCCGATGGACCGCTGAAGACCTTTTGGACCGGCTGGCCACGGAACTGCCGCTGCAGGGAACCAGCCGGCTGGGCCTGCGGATGATCAGGGGCCGGCTCTGGGGCATTATTATTCCCTCGGCTCAGGAAGCCAGCGCGTTTTCGCTTCAGACTCCGCTCACCGGCACATCGCGAACCCTTTACTGGCTGGGAACGCAGGGGCTGCAGGACGCCCGCCTCGAGCTTCAGGCGTCTTCTTTCTTCGGACAATTTTTCCTGTGGCTGCGCTCCGGCGATAACCGGCAGGACGGCGTGGGCATCGGATTTTCGCGGGAGGAGGTCTTTCTCGATCAACGGACCGGATCCAAACGTCACCGTCTGGCGGTCCTGCCGCGAAAACCGGCGGGCAACACCCTTCAGGCGACCGTGACGCTCTCTGGCCAGGAGCTGCAGATCAGCGGACCGGATCTCCCCACGACAACGGTGAGCTTGAGCCCGGCCCCGACGACCGGACGCGGGCTGGTCCGTATCGCGGTCTACGATCATGTGAGGGGAGCGGCCCGGGCCGAAGACGTCAACGTGATTTTGACTCCTTTGACTCCCCTGGAACACCGCTGAGGCGGTCGAATGAAAAAATCCTCTTCAATGTTGTCATTGCGAGGAGCGAAGCGACGGAGCAAGCTATCCTCAATAACAGATCGCCACGGTCGCCACACAACTGGCGACCTCGCGATGACAGCAGTGGCCCTTTTGAGCAGACAGCTGGTGATACTTCTTCTTCCCGCTCTTCTCCTTGCGCAACCGCCTTCCGGACCGGAACTGCAGCGGGCCGCGGTGCGGTTTTACCAATCCGGCCGATACAAAGCGGCGATCCCTCTTTATAGGCAGCTGACCGAATCCAATCCTTCCGACACAGGCCTCCAGAAGGATTTTTTGATCCTGCTCTGGCTGGACCACCGGTATGCCGACTCCGTATCCGTCGGGAAAACGCTGACCGCTCAGGCACCGGACGACTTTGAAACGTGGTTTATTTATGCGCGGTCGCTGCTGGCCAGCGGATCCCGCGAAGAAGCGCTGGCCGCCTTCCGGCGCTGCCAGGAACTCCAGCCCGGAAAGAAGGAAATCGAACTGGCGCAGGGACGGCTGGACGGACTCTTGCGCCACTATGACGCGGCTCTGTCACGCCTGCGAACGCTGGTTCAGGACCATCCGCGATTCAAACAAGCCTGGCCGGAACTCGCTCACCTCGAACAGATCACCCACCATTATCCGCAAGCGGCCGCGGCCTGGGCTCACGCGGCGGATTTCTATCCGGACCGCTCCGGTTATGCTTTTCATTGGGCGGAATCGCTGTATTACAGCGGGCAGAAGGAGGCGGCCCGGGACCACTTGAAAAAACTGATCGCGGCGGATCCGCCCTATTGGCCGGCGTTTGATTTTCTAACGGACGAGGCTCTGGCCCGCGGCGACCGCCGGAGCGCCCGGGAGCTTCTGGAAACCCGGCTGACGGCCCTCCAACCCGACGATGAAGGACGGCTTGTCAAACTGGCTCAACTGGACCTTGCGGAAAAACGCTGGAAGGATCTCCTCAACGTCTGTGAACGCTGGCTGAGCCTCAACCCATACCGGGCCTCCCCCTGGCTGCTCAAGGCCAACGCGCTTCGAGAGCAAGGGGCGCTCGCGGAATCCATTCGGACGTATAAAAAAATAGTTGAGCTGAATCCCGCGGAATCCAATGCCTGGCTGGGGATGGCCCGCGCTTACGATGATGCCCGTCAGCCCCGGAATGCTTTGAAAGCAGTGGAGAAAGCCCAAGCGCTCGATCCAACGGATCCTTACCTGACGCTGCTCCGGTCCTTTTATCTGAGCGAGTCTGGAGAAACGCAAGCGGCGCAGGAACTGCTGAGCGCGACCCTTCACCAGAGCTCCGGGCCTGTTTTGCCGGCGCTTTTGTATCACGGTCTCACCCCCTTTGAAGGCGATCCCATCCTCGCCTACGCCATGAACCGGACCACCGCCACCTTTGCCGACCACCTGCAGGCGCTTCAGTCCGCCGGTTATCACACCGTAACAACCGAAGAAGTCTCGACCTGGCTGAAGGACCATGCCGCTTTACCGGAACGGCCGGTTCTGATTACGTTCGACGACTCGCGAATGGACAGCCTGCTCTACGGAGATCCGATTCTTCAACGAAATGGTTTCAGCGCCGCGATGTTCGCCGCGCTGATCGATGTGGAAGGATACATCCCGCGTGCCGCGGTTTGGAATGATCTCAAACATTATCAAGACACCGGCCGCTGGGAGATTCAATCGCACGGCGATCAGGCGCACCAGCTCATTCCAACGGACCCCGAAGGCCATCGGGGCCTGTTCCTCTTGAATAAACAATGGCTGGAAACAAGAAGAGGATACGAATCCAATGACGAATGGGCCCAGCGGGCACGCACGGATCATTTCCGCGGACGAAAAAAAATAGCCGACCGTCTCCAGATGCCCCCCCACAGCTACAGTTTTCCGGAAGGGGACTTCGGCCAGATCGACATTCCCAACGCGCCGGACTCCGCCCGGCTGACGCTGGCCCGAGCGCACGACGTTTTCGATACCGTCTGGCATCAGGATGACTACGGGATGAACCTCCGAACACGCGATCCGGCGCGGCTGACGCGCTTTGAACCGCCGGCCGGCATGACCGGGGCATCGCTGGTCCGGCACCTGAGCGACGATGCTCCGGCGGTCATGATGCGCCGCCGCCTGCTGCGCCTGTCCGGGGTAGATAACCGCTGGCACGAAGCCTTTCAGCGGCTGAATGATCTCCGGACGCATGGGGTTTCCGATCTTTGCCTCTGGTCGGAAGAAGCCCGCCTGCGCGTGGCCCACGGCGACCGGACACGGGCGCTCGAGCTCGTCCGGCAGGCGCGCCGGGAAGAAGATTCCCCTGACACAGAAGAATTGCTGGAGGCCATTCAACACTCGCCTCGTTGGCTCTGGCGTCCCTCCTTTTATTATCAGGAAGACAACCGCAACCGGGTAAGCCGCCGCTTTCGCCAGGATTTTGGAACAGCCCATCTGGCGGGTATTGATCTGTTCCTTCATCATGTGGCGGGGTCCTATTCGGAAGCCGGAATCCAAACGATTGAAGAACAAGGGGGCGGCCTTACCCTGGCGCGAAACCTGGGCAATTATCAACGCATCACCCTCGAAGCCACAGGGCATCATCTGACCCTCCCGGCAAAAAACACCTACTCGCTTGAGGGGAATCTCCGTTCCTCCTGGACAGACGACTGGACAACGGAGTTGAGCGGCGGCCGCCGCCCCTATGACACCACCCGTGCGATGGCTAACAACATCATCCGGAATTACGTCGATGGGTCGGTCCGGGGGGACCCGCTTGGGAATTGGAGAGCGTCCGCGCAAGCCCGGGGAGAATTCCTTTCCGACAATAACACGCGGGCAACGCTGATTCTTCAGGGAGGCCGGCGCATCCTTTGGCCCCGGTTTTATCTCACCGGCCGGGTCTGGCTGGACAACATGGATCACCTCCGCCCGGATTACTACAGCCCGCAGAAACTACAGACGTATCAGTTCGGGTTTGATTATAAAACCGTGCTCACAAACCGGGCCAATGTTCACCTGACCTATCTCCCGGGCTATGGAAAAGAAGAAAGAACGGATGGCGAGTTCGTGCAGGACCTCGATTTTGAGATGGACGTGTTCCTCACCCGCACCTGGACGTTGACTCCGTCGTTCGTCCTGACCCACACGCCCAGCTACCACCGCCAGACCACCGGCCTTGCACTCACTGCACGTTTTTAAGAAAACAACGCTATAATACTTTCGTCTTCTTGAGACAAACACATGGCGAACCTCTGGCAACGGCATTTCGAAAATAAAATACCGGATCCCACTCCGGCACCCGCAACGGAACCTTCGGAGGATCCGCCGGGAAGCGCTGGAATTGTCAAAACCCACTACTTCCGGCTGGCGGACGCGCACGACGCGATCCGCCTGGAGTCCGGCCTGACGCTGGACCAGGTGACGCTCGCCTATGAAACCTACGGAACGCTCAACCCGGAGAAAACAAACGCCATCCTGATCGAGCACGCGTTCTCCGGCGACGCGCACGCCGCCGGCTTTCACGAAGGGGCCTCCACCCCCGGCTGGTGGGACACCATGATCGGCCCCGGAAAAGCGTTCGACACCAACCGATATTTCGTCATTTGCACGAACGTGATCGGCGGCTGCAAAGGGAGCACCGGCCCCTCCTCGATCGATCCGGAAACCAAAAAACCTTACGGGTTGACGTTTCCAGTGATCACCATCGCGGACATGGTGGAAGCTCAGCGCCACTTGATTGATCATCTGGGTCTGTCCCGCCTGCTCTGTGTGGCCGGCGGCTCCATGGGAGGCATGCTGGCTCTCCAATGGGTCGCGTCGTATCCGGAACGCGTCCGCAGCAGCATCCCGATCGCCACCACGCTGCATCACTCGCCCCAGCAAATCGCGCTGGACGAAGTGGGCCGCCAGGCCATCATGGCGGACCCGGCCTGGGCCAAAGGGGATTACTACGAAACCGGCCAACCGGAGCGCGGCCTGGCCGTCGCCCGCATGATCGGACACATCACCTACATGAGCGCCCAGTCGATGGAGGAAAAATTCTCCCGCAAACTGAAGGAGAAAAACTACAGCTTCAGTTTTAACGCGGATTTTGAAGTCGAGGGGTATCTCCGGTACCGGGGCGACAATTTCGTCAAACGCTTCGATGCCAATTCCTATCTCTATATCACCAAGGCGATGGATTACTTTGACCTGTCCGGGGACAAATTGATCCCGTCAGGGAAAACTATTGATACGCGGTTTCTGGTGCTGGCCTTCCAGTCGGACTGGCTATATCCGGCTCCCCAGTCCCAGGAAATTGTCCGGGTCCTGCGCGGCCAGAATGTGGACGCGTCCTACTGCGAGATCGCCTCGACCTATGGCCACGATGCGTTCCTTCTCGAAATCGACGAACAAACCCCTCTCATCCGCCATTTTTTGGAGAAAACATTCCGCGACGCGCAACCTGACGCTTCCCGATGAGCACCCCTCCGAAGCGGCTGGACCATCAAGTCATCGTCGGGATGGTCCATGAAGGATCCCGGGTCCTCGATCTCGGATGCGACGAAGGCGATCTGCTGGAACGGCTGCGGGACGAAAAAAAAGCGAATGTCCAGGGCGTTGAATTGAACCAGCAGGCCATTTACAAGTGCATCGCCAAGGGCCTGAGCGTCGTGCACAGCGATCTGGACAGCGGCCTGGTCGGGTTCCCGGACCAGTCGTTCGACTATGTCATCCTCAACCAGAGCCTGCAGGAGGTCCGGAACATTGATCTGCTTCTGCGGGAGTCGTTCCGGGTGGCGCGCCGAACCATCGTCGGATTTTCCAATTTCGGAGCGCTGACCGCCCGGTGGCAGCTGGGGGTTCTCGGCCGCGCACCCGTCACCGGTTCGCTCCCTTATTCTTGGCACGACACTCCCAACCTGAGGTTCTTGACCATCCGGGATTTCCGTCACTACTGTGCCACGCATCAGATCCAGGTTCGCCGGGCTGTTTTCCTGGGCCGGAATCATCGCACACGGTTATTCCCCAATCTGTTCGCTGATCAGGCGATTCTCGAGCTGGTGGCGAAAAAGTGACGCCATGATCAGCGGGAAGCGGTTCAAAGTCCATTACCGGCTGGCGGGCCTTCTCGATGAAACCGCGGCGCGCGCGGTGGCCAGCGATATCGCGCTGGAACAAACGGTTGAACTCCCCGACGATCTGATCCCCTCCCAAACCATCCGCCACTCCGTGGTGGGGCAGATCGAATCCCTGGAACGTCAAGATGATCACACCTTTGAAACCGTGATCAGTTACGCCGAGGAAACCACGGGAAACCAGATTCCGCAATTTTTGAACGTTCTCTTCGGCAACTGCAGCATCAAACCCAATATCCGCGTTCAGCGGCTGGAGCTGCCGGAAGGTCTTTTTGACTGTTTCCGCGGGCCCCGTTTCGGAGTGGAGGGACTGCGGCAGCGGCTCGGCGTTCCGGAACGCCCGCTGCTGTGCACCGCGCTCAAACCCATGGGGCTGAACGCGAAGGAACTGGCGGATCTCGCGTATCGCTTCGCGCTGGGTGGAATCGATCTGATCAAGGATGACCACGGGCTGGCGGACCAGCCCTTTGCCCGTTTTGACGAGCGCGTGGAACGCTGCGCCGCCGCGGTGGCGCAGGCCAACCGGGAAACCGGCGGGCATTCTCTTTATTTTCCGAATGTCTCGTTGTCGTCCTCTGATTTCCCCCGCCATCTTCGTTTCGCCCAATCGGCCGGGGCGGGCGGCTTTCTCATCTCGCCCGGCCTGACCGGTTTTGACGCGATGCGCCGGATCGCAGAAAACGACGAGTGGGACCTGCCGATTCTCATGCA
The DNA here is from genome assembly GCA_041660185.1 of Elusimicrobiota bacterium. NCBI lineage: Bacteria > Pseudomonadati > Elusimicrobiota > Elusimicrobiota bacterium. Next base: position 241,297 of record JBAZWU010000002.1, read on the forward strand.
TCCGGCTTTTCTCGGTAGTTTTGTGACGCATCCTGACAACGGCCTGTCGCATTTCGCATTGTTCGGCCAACTGGCCCGGCTGGCCGGCGCCGACGGCAGTATTTTCCCGAGCTTCGGAGGGCGGTTCTCCTTCAGCCAGGCGGAATGCGCCGAGATTGCCGAAGGATGCGCCGCTCCTATGGGGCATTTCAAACGGATTTTCCCGGTCCCCGGCGGCGGGATGTCACTCGAGCGGGTCCCGGAGATGCTGTCGGTCTACGGACGCGACGTTATTTTTCTGATCGGCGGAGCGCTGTTCCGCCACGGGCCGGATCTGACGGCCAATGCGCGGCACTTCCGGGAACGGGTCGAACGTTCATTGCCTGCGGAAACAACGCGGACATGATCCTCCGGTTTTGCCAGAAGAAAAAGCAGTACCGCTGGGGCCGGCTCCCTGTGCTGGCCTATAAAGAGGAAGGCACCCATTTCAAGCGCATCCGCCGGCAAATCCTCTTTGGAGAAGCGCAAGGCTTCTGCTCGCAGCTGCGCTATTTTGAGATCGCCTCCGGCGGTCATTCCACGCTCGAACGTCATCGGCATGTGCACGGGGTGATGATCCTCCGCGGGACGGGCAAGGTCTTGATCGGAAAGGATATCCTGACCGTGAGGCCTTTTGATATTTTGTATATTCCGCCGCGCCAATGGCATCAGTTCCGCGCCGGCTCAGGGCCAGCGTTCGGATTTTTGTGTCTGGTGAATTGCGACCGCGACCGGCCGGAACGGCCGACGGTGGCGGCCCTGAAACACCTGTGCCGGACAGCGACTGTTTCACGGTTTATTCGAACCTGACGGAAGGAGCTGAACCCATGGCTGAAAAGCGAACCTTCGGATTTGAAACCCGCATGGTGCATGCCGGGCATATTCCCGATTCGGACACGGGCGCGCGGGCCGTGCCGATTTATCAGACAACGTCCTACGTTTTTAACGACACCCGCCACGCCGCGCAGCTCTTTGAGATCAAACAGTACGGCAACATTTACAGCCGCATCAACAACCCTACCACCGCTGTCTTTGAGGAACGGGTCGCTTCGCTGGAAAACGGCACGGGAGCGGTGGCGGTGGCCAGCGGCATGGCCGCCCAGCTGGCGGCTATTATGACGCTGCTCGAACCCGGGGATGAAATCGTCGCCTCCGCGCACCTCTACGGCGGGACGATCACCCAGTTCACACACACCTTTAAAAAACTCTCCATTAAGGTGCATTTTGTTGAACCGGGAGACCTGGCCAACTGGGAACGCGCCATCACACCCAAGACCAAGATGCTCTATGGCGAAACCATCGGCAACCCGCGCGGCAGCATCCTCGATTTGGAAGCGCTGGGGAAACTGGCCGCGGCGCACAAAATCCCGCTCATGATTGACAATACCTTTGCCACCCCTTATCTGTGCCGGCCCATCGACTGGGGCGCCTCCATCGTGGTCCATTCCGCCACTAAATTTATCGGCGGGCATGGAACGAGCATCGGCGGCGTGGTGGTTGATTCTGGATCGTTTAACTACGGCCGGTTCCCGACCATCACCGATCCGTCGCCATCCTACCACGGTCTGCGTTTTTACGACACCTTCGGCCATTACGGCTTTTTGACCAAGCTTCGCCTGGAGACGGTGCGCGACACCGGCGCCAGCATCGCGCCGATGAACTCGTTCCTGCTGATTCAAGGACTGGAAACGCTCTCGGTCCGGATGGACCGGCATGTGACCAACGCGCTGACGGTGGCGAAATTCCTGCAGAATCACCCGCGCGTGGCCCATGTGTTCTATGCGGGGCTGCCGGATCATCCGGATTATCAACGCGCCAAAAAATATCTCCCGAAAGGGCCCGGCGCTGTTTTTTCGTTTGAACTCAAAGCGGGGGCTCTCGAGGCGCGCGAGGCGGGCCGGCGGTTCATCGAATCGCTGCAGCTGTTTTCGCATCTGGCCAATGTGGGCGATTGCCGCAGCCTGGTGATCCATCCGGCCTCGACGACCCACCAGCAGCTGACCGACGAGGAGCTGAGCGCCTGCGGCGTCTCTCCTTCGACGATCCGATTATCGATTGGACTTGAAACCCCGGAGGACTTGTTATGGGATCTGGATCAGGCTCTTCTTGCAGCATCCGACTGAATTCGTCGCTGCCCCCGGAGTACCGGGGACGCTACCAGAACGAAGACGTCATCCGCGATTTGATTACCGATTCGCGAACGATCGCCATCGTTGGCGCGTCCACGGACTGGCAAAAGGCGAGCTACTTCGTCATGGCGTACCTCTTATACTTTGACTACCGCATTATCCCGGTCAACCCCAAAGCGCAGTCCATCCTCGGGCAACGTTGTTACCCTGATTTAAAATCCATCCCCGAACCGGTGGATCTGGTCGACATCTTTCGTCCCTCCGGAGAAGTGCTCGACATCACGAAGCAGGCCATCGCGATTCATGCGAAAGCCATCTGGACGCAGCTGCGCATCGTGGCGTTGGATGCGGGAGAACTGGCTGAAAAGGCGGGGCTAAAAGTGGTGATGGATAAATGCGTCAAGATGGAGCACGGCCGTTTCAGCGGGACGTTGCACTGGGCCGGAATGAATACCGAGATTGTCAGCGCCCGCAAGAAACGGCCAAGTCCAAGGACTTAATTTACTTCGCTGGCGGGGGCGGCGGAGTGGCCATCATCCCCATGGGACAAGTCATGCGGCCACAGAATTGACGGGTTCCCCCAAGGTAGCCGAGAATACCGCCCAAGAGTAAAAGAACCAGGACCATTAAGGCCTTTTTACAGCAGCAAGAACTACCACAGCAGCTCTTGCAGTCACATCCTTCTTTTCCACAACATTCCTTCTTTTCTTCTTCCATATAAGCCTCCTTCTTGAGTCTCTATTTTCATTATACGCCTCTGGTTATCGTTCCAAACCAACTATTCTTCATCTGGGTGTGAGGGACCCCCCTCTCCCGACCGGAGCGTCGGGAGAGGGGGATTGACGAGTCATCTGTTTTTCAGCCCCTCACCATCTTCATGATGGGGCGACTGGCCTGATAAATGGGAGTGAGGATGCCGGTGCCAGCCGTCGGCGTGCCGGTGCCGATGGACGTGGATCAGGTTGGCTTGTTCCATCAGCGCCTGATCCCCGAGCACCTCCGGGGTACGACCCACGCGCAGGAGTCGCTGATGCTCGCCTAAAACAATCGCCCGGTCGCTAAGGACTTGCGCGACTTCCAGATCATGGGTGGCGATCACAAGCGTTTTTCCCGCCGCGTGCAATTCGACCAGCCAATCCACCAGCTCCCACCGGCTTCGCGGATCAAGCGCGAGCGTGGGCTCGTCCAGCAGGAGAACCGACGGATTCATGGAGAGAACGGAAGCGATCGCCACCCGCTTCTTTTCCCCTCCGCTGAGCTGATACGGGGGCCGCTCCGCCAGCGCTTCGAGGCGAAGAAGCCGCAACGTGTCGGCCACGCGCTGCCGGACCTCCGTTTCCCCCAGACCCAGCTGCAGCGGGCCAAACGCCACTTCTTCAAAGACCGTCGGAGAAAACAGCTGGAAATCCGGGTTTTGAAACACGAACCCGACCCGCGACCGGAACTCCCGGAAAAACTCCGGATCTTTTAAGGCCGCTTCCGTCAGGGCTTTGTTCCGGTAGCGGATGGCCCCGCTCGAGGGGAACAACAGGCCATTCAAGATTTTAAGCAGGGTGGATTTGCCGGAACCGTTGGCGCCTAAAATCGCAATTTTTTCTCCCGGGTCTATCGCAAAGGACACCTGTTGCAGAGCGACCGGTCCCCCGGGATAGGAAAAATCAACCGCCTCCGCCTCGATCAGCGCCATTAATGAATTCCTCGCCAGAGCTGGACCATTCCAATCATCCAGAGGCAGACCCAGGTACCGTCCCATCCGGATAAACCTCTTCGTTCCAACAACACCACGCGTCCGGCATAGCCGCGCGACACCATCGCGCCATAAATTTCTTCAGACCAGAGAAGCGACTTCCGAAACATCGTCACCAGAATCCCGGCCAGGACGCTCTGGCCCTGATGACGGGGAAGCCCTCGGAGAATGCGACTCTTTAAAGCCAAATGCGTTTCCTCCACCAGGCACACAAACAGCAGAAGATAGCGGATCGTCATCCCGAGCGTCATGACCAGCGCCTGCGGGACACGGATCACCTGCAGGGCGCCGAAAAGCGACGACCACCGTGTAGTCCACAGAAGGAGCAGCGTCCAGGAAATGGCTGTCGCCACGCGCAGGACGATAAGGCACGCTAATAAAAGACCTGCGGAGGTAATGGTGAAAGCCCGGGTGGGTCCAAAAGTGACCAGAGCAGGACCTGGCGTCACTCCTCCAAAAATGACGGGAAACACCATCAGGACCGTAAATAACGGGACGAAAAGCCACGTTTGCAGCAGAAGCCCTCCGAAAGGCAGCCTCGATAATAAGGATAGAACCAACGTCATGGCATAAAGCATCCCAAGGACGGACAGCTGATGGGTGAGCGTCACGCTGACAATAATGAATCCGATGGTGACCAGCTTCACTCGCGGATCGACTTTTTGGAGCAGCCCTTGACGCGCCGCGAATCGCTCGGAGTTCTCCAGAGTCCGGAAAAAGCTTTCAACCCCGGACAACGTTTTATCGATAAAGGAGTGCGTCCCGATCATCCGGTCGGAGCCGGGAGCGCTGGACTCGTTTTTGGCAAGCCATTCAGGAAGCATCGCGTTTTCCCTTGGTCAGCCATTGTCCCAGCAGCCATGTAAAAAGAAGAATGATGCCGACACCGGCCAGCGCTGATAACAGATAGCCCAGCATCGGGTGTCCAGCGCTTGACGTGACGGGGACCGAATAATCCGGCATTTTCGCATTCCACATCGTTCCCAGGCGTTGGAGCTCTTCTGGTGCAAATCCAAGCAGTTTTTTCAGTTCCTCGGCGCCCCATTCCCCCCAGGCCGTTCCTTTGGCCACCATCCCGAGCGGCGTGGCCAGCGTGAGCACTACTAAACCGATCATCAATCGTGTTGTCGTTTTCATGAACGATCTGAACCCAAAAACACAGCGGGATCTGTTCGAAGAAGATAGGCGACGACCACCGCTGTAAGAACCCCTTCGATCCACCCAAAAAGGAGGAGATGCTCCGTCAGCATGACCGGAACGGTCACCTTCAGCGAGTAAGGGCAGTACAGCGGGGTGCCATCCAACCGGTGAGCCAATCCGGGCTGCACCCCCAACTCAATGGCCGTGCTCAAAGCGGCCAGGTTTAAGGAAAGATATCCGGCGAGTCCCGCGGCCCAGATGCGGCGTTTCCCGTTCCGAAACGCCCGCCAGGAACAAAGGCGATAAATCGCATATCCCGACAACGGCATCAGGACAGCCATGTTAAAACAATTCGCTCCGATGGCGGTGATGCCGCCGTCTCCAAAAAGAAGCGCTTGAACAATCAGCGCGATGGAGGTGGTAATCATGGCGGCCCAGGGTCCCAGAACAATCGCCACCAGGGTGGCGCCAACCGCGTGTCCGGTGGTTCCGCCGGGAGCCGGGATATTGAACATCATGACAACAAAAGAAAATGCCGCGCCGATCGCCAGGAAAGGCACCTGTCGCGCGGCCAACGTCCGGCGGAGCTGCCGTGAGGCCCAGGACCAGACCGGGATCATGACCGCCCACAGGCTGCCGTACGTTTGAGGTCCTAAATAACCGTCAGGGATATGCATAAGCTCGTTTCAAAACGATGTTACATATTTTGACGAAGTAAAGGTTAAGGGGGACGTAGTTGCAACTTTGCACGAGGCATCTCGGGTAACAAGGTGCAAAGTTGCAACTACGTCCCCTGATACGAACCTACGACTCAACAGCCAAAACAGTCCAATCGTTACACATTAAACGCATCTAATTATATATGCAAATCAGCGCTGACTCGATCGCGCACTTGCGGCAATTGACATTTTTTAACATCCCAGTTATACATGAGTATGAAGATGAGGGTGATTCAAGGAGTGTTCCTGGGCATCCTGTTTCTATCGGCGGGATCTCTGTCTGCCCAGGGGTATCGCGGGTCTCCCCGCATTTCCCGCGACTTCACCTACGAACAAGCGCTAAAATACGAAGCCGGTGTCGATAAAACTCTGACGCCAGCCAAGGCCTTCCGCTGGATGATGAATCTCATCGGCCATCCGATTCTCAGCGCTCCATCTTCAACCGAGTTCCAGCCGATTGTAGGTGTTCAAAATACAAAGGTCCGCATCATCGCGGCCTTCGCTTATAAATTCTGAATAAGCTGGTGGGCGAACCTAAAAAATAATGGCCCCGCCCGGACTCGAGCGCCACATCCGCCACACGACAGGCTGACCCGACCGTAGTGTGTCGGGCAACGGGCGCTCGCCCGACTGTCGTGTGTCGGGCGAACCCAAAATTATGGCCTAGGTGGGACTCGAACCCACACACCCGTTACCAGGTACGCGATTTTAAGTCGCGGCTGTCTACCAATTCCAGCACTAGGCCGTCGAAAGGATTGTATAAAACTACCATCAAATCCTTCCGCACGTCCGGGCCAGCGCGCGCAGGCGCCGCGCCAGTGGAGGGGTGAGCGCAGCCGGGCGAAGGCGCCATTCCCAATTCCCCTTGGCGATTCCCGGACGGTTCATTCGCGCGTCCGAGCCCAGCCCCAGGACATCCTGCAGGGGCACAATCGCGGTATTGGCCACCGACTGAAAAGCGGCACGGATCATATCCCAATGGATCTCACGGCCGTCGCTGTGCAGATACTGCAGCGCAAACGCGCGCTCTTTTTCATGCCCGCTGGCCTCGAGATGATGGAACCAGCCGGCGGTCGTATCGTTGTCATGCGTCCCGGTATACACCGCGGCGTTGGGCGGATAATGATGCGGCAGGTACTCGCACGCCTCCGGATCGCTTCCGAAGGCGAACTGCAGAACCTTCATTCCCGGCAAATGGAACTGATCCCTCAACGTTTTGACTTCCGGCGTGATCTTTCCCAAATCCTCGGCAATCAATTGAACCGGGCCCATCCGCCTGAAAATCGCCTTAAAAAAGGCGGCCCCGGGCCCGGGACGGTAGCTGCCGTTCTCGGCGGTCAACGCATTCCCGGGCACTTCGTAATAACGGACAAACCCGATAAAATGATCGATCCGGACGGCTTCAAAAAAACGGAATGTTTGCCCGAGACGCTCCAGCCACCATCGATACCCCTGGCGCTGATGCGCCTCCCACCGGTAATGGGGATTTCCCCACAACTGGCCCGTGGCTGAAAAATAATCCGGGGGAACACCGGCCACCACCTCGGGCTTCCCGTTCGGACGAAGCTTAAACAGGTTCTGATGGACCCAGACGTCCGCGCTGTCGAGCGAAACAAAAATGGGAACATCTCCGATCAGACCGACCCCCCGCTGGGAGGCATAGCGCCGGAGCGCCTTCCATTGCCGGGCAAACTGCCATTGCACAAACCGGTGGAATTGGATGTCCCGCGCCCAATCACGGCGCGCCGCGGCTAACGCTTTGGGATGCCTTTCGCGCAGTTCCGTTTCCCACTCCACCCATTCCTTCCCCGGGTGGTGGTACCGCAGCGCGGAAAAAAGGGCGTAATCCTCCAGCCAGAACGCTTCCTGCCGGCAGAAAGACTCGAACCCTCTCCGGGACGCAGCGGAGGACGCAATCGCAAACCGGTCAAACGCACGCCAGAGACAACGCTGCTTGATGTCCCTTGCCGCCTCATAATCGACTTTCTCGTGAGAAGGGCCATGCAGGGAAGCCAGATCGCTCGAATCCAGCCATCCATCCCTGGCCAGCAGCTCCGGGCTGATCAGCAGATAATTTCCGGCAAAAGCCGAGAAGGATAGATAGGGAGAGTTTCCTTTTCCCAGAGGACCGATAGGCAGGACCTGCCACCACCGTTGGCCGCTGGCCGCCAGAAAATCGGCGAACGCATAAGCCGCAGGTCCCACGTCACCAATGGCATACGGACCCGGCAAACTGGTCGGGTGAAACAATAAACCGCTGACGCGCTCTTGCAAAGAAGGCACTTTCGCGGTTTGTTTTTTAGGTTTTATTTTCTTCATGATCCGCACAGAGAGTACCAAAGAGACCCGCTGATGGTCTACCGAATCCGGAAGATGTGAGCCGGCATCAACTGCGGATCCAGTTGCACAAAATTATAGGCGCCGTGCCACAGGAACCGGCGATCGCTCAACAGATCATGGACTTCGTAGTGCTCGGGGAGCCCCCACTCCTGGACCGGCACCGTCACCACCCCGGATTGCATCCGGTGCGGATCGAGATTGACGACGATTAAGAGCCGGTTGGAGCGGTCCGGCGTGATCTTTCCATAAACCAGCAGGCTCTCGTTCTTAACCGGATGAAACGAGAGATTGGCGTTAAAGTGGAGCGCCGGATTCTCGCGGCGGATCCGATTGACGAGAGCGATCAGATCTTTGATATTCCCGTGGCGATCCCACTCCCAGCTCCGGATCTGATATTTCTCCGAATCCGCATAATCCTCTGTCCAGGGAAACGTGCGCCACTCGCCAAGCTCAAACGGCGGCCCATATATCCCATAACTGGCGGCCAGCGTGGCGGCCAGGATCAGGCGAATCTGAAAAGCGGGACGCCCCCCGGTTTGGAGAAACGTGTGAAGAACATCCGGGGTATTCACAAAAAGATTCGGCCGTAGATATTCTTTGACGTCGGATTGGGTCAGTTCTTGAAAATAGTGCGTCAACTCATACTTCGTCGTGCGCCAGATGAAATACGTGTAGGACTGAGAAAACCCGCATTTGGACAGATAGTGCATCACGCGCGGACGGGTAAAGGCTTCGGCCAGAAAAATCACGTCCGGATGTCGCTCATGGACTTCACGAATGAACCACTCCCAGAAGTGAAACGTTTTGGTATGGGGATTATCGACGCGGAACAAATGAACCCCCCGCTGGATCCAGAACAGCGTCACCTCTAGGAGTTCCTGCCAGAGCGACAGCCAGTCCGCGCACTCAAAATTTAAAGGATAAATATCCTCGAATTTGTTCGGCGGATTCTCGGCGCACCGGATCGAACCATCCGGTCGGCGTTTAAACCACTCGGGATGTTCCCGGACATACGGATGATCGGGAGAACACTGAAAGGCCAGATCGAGCGCGATCTCCAGCCCCGCGGCTTGAGCGGCGTTGACAAAATGGCCGAAATCCTCCAGCGTTCCAAGCCCCGGTTCAATCGCCCGATGGCCGCCCGCCCCGGAACCGATAGCCCAGGGGCATCCTGGGTCTTCGGGACGCGCCACGGGGGAATTGTTGGGCCCCTTTCGGAAACTTGTGCCGATGGGATGGACCGGCGGCAGGTAAAGCACATCAAATCCCATCCGGGAGATCTCCGGCAGGCGCGCCTCCGCCTCCCGAAAAGTCGCGCTGCGGGAAGGATCAGGCCCCGCCGAGCGGGGAAACAGTTCATACCAGGCGCCAAAACGCGCCCGTTCCGGCTCCACCACCAGAGGCAAACACCGGTATGTCGTGGATTGGCCCGGATCGACCCACGCCGCCAGCGTATACTCATAGGAACCTGGCCGATCCACGACGAAACGGCCTTCCCAGAGATCCAGCCCGGCATTCAGTGATTTCAAAGGTATTTCAGTCCAGGAGCCATCCTTCGAAAAGCGATAACGCAAAACAGCCGAAATCGGATCCGTCGAATACGTATGGATCACCGCCTGGACAACCACCTCGTCACCCGTACATCGTTTGATCGGGAAACGACCACCGTCGATTTCCGGCGTGACCTGCTCAATGATCACGCGATCCGGCAATTCAGAGGGTAAGGTCATATTTTCAAAGTTAGCTTACTAAATCCCGCAAAACACTGTAACTCATTAGTCTCTGGAAATACGTTCAATTCTTCTGTTGGCCTGGAGACCGTATCACAACTCGTCATCCCCGGCGGTCACTGGCCGGGGATCTATGAACAACGAATTACAATGATGGATTCCCCGCCAAAGACCGCGGGGAATGACGAAGTGTATCGTCATGATACAGTCTCTGCCCCAGGCCATTGCAGAACGTTGGTATAATGAAAAGGATTTTCTAACCATGCTCAAAGGAAAACCCTATTCGATCGGAATTGATATCGGCGGCACCAAGATTCTAGTGGCGCTGGTGGATAACGCTTTCCGGGTGATCTCGGAGATCAAAGCCAAAACCAAGCCGGAGAAAGGCGACCGGGACTTTCTGGTGTGTCTGTTCGAATCGGTCCGGCATGTTCTAAAAGACGCGGCTGTGGATCGCGATGAGGTGGTCGGCATCGGGGCCGGATGCCCGGGCCTGATTGATCTAAAAACCGGCCGGGTCAAGACGTCGCCGAACATCCCTTTTTTGAAGAACTACCCGCTGGCCCAACGGATCGCCGCGCTGACGAAACTTCCGGTCGTGATCGGCAATGACGTGCAGACCGGCCTCTTTGGAGAACATCAGTTCGGAGCCGCCCGCGGCTATCGCCATGTCGTCGGGCTGTTCATGGGAACCGGGATCGGCGGGGCGCTTATTTTAAACGGCCAGATCTACAGCGGCTCCAGCGGCAGCGCCGGGGAAGTTGGCCACCTCTTAGTGGACCCTCTGGGCCCCCCGTGCGGATGCGGGCGCCGGGGTTGCCTGGAAGCGCTGGCCGGACGGCTCGCGATTTCCGCGGAAGTCGCGATCGCGGTGGCGCGACAGAAAGCCCCGCATTTGGACATCAAAAACAGCGCAGATCTTCGAGGAATCAAGAGCGGCGCGCTGGCCAAAGCCATTCAGGCGGGCGACCGGGCGATTGAAGAGCTGATCCGCCAGAAGGCACGGCTCGTCGGTCTGGTGATGGCCAATTTGGTCAATACCTTGAATCCCGAAATCATTATTCTCGGAGGAGGCGTCGTGGAAGCGATGCCCCACCTGATCGTCCGGGAAGCCGAAAACGCCATGCGCGAGCAGGCCCTGCCGGCGCTGGCGCGGACCGTCAAAGTGACCGCCGCTAAATTGGGCGATTATTCCATCGTCATGGGCGGCGCCAAGCGGGCGGTGGATCGCTTCGGCGAAAAACACAGAATCGATCACCCCCGCTAAGCATCCCCGAGCCGGGAAAAGGAACACCGTTATGCCGGAAACATCCAGCGGAAAAGAAATTGTTGCTGTCATTGAAGTCGGGTCGAGCGCCATCCGTATGGTGGTCGCCGAAGCCGGACCCAAGTGGCAGATGCGCACCCTGGAAAATCTGCAGAAACCCATCTCCTTCGGGAAAGATGTCTTCACGACGGGGCGGTTGAGCCACGCCGCCATTCGCCAAGGCATCGAAATTCTGGAAAACTTTCGCGCGATCCTGGACGTCTACGGCGTCCGCCGCATGCACGCCGTGGCCACCAGCGCCGTCCGTGAAGCCGCCAACCGAGACAATTTCCTGGATCAGGTGTTCGTCCGGACGGGGATTGACATTGAAGTGATCGAAGGCGCCGAGGAAAATCGTCTCAACCTGATCGCGGTGGAAAACGCGCTGCAAGGCCGCACGGAATTCGACAAGAACAACTGCCTCATTATGGAAGTGGGTACCGGCAGCACGGAAGTCATCGGTACGATCGGCGGCGAAGTCGCTCTGACCCGCACGCTCCTGGTGGGCCCCGTGCGATTGCCCGATCAGGCGATCCTCGGGAAAACCGATTCCGCTACGCTCCAGCGTCTATTGAAGCGCCGCATCCACACTTTTGCCGAAGAGTGCTCCCGTGAATTTAACCTGAAAGAAATTGCCACCTTTGTGGTCATGGGAGCCAGCGTCCGGTTTCTGGCCAGGCACGTCCAGGAATCCACCGATCCGGTGGCGCCCCTGACGCTGCCAATCAAAGATTTCGGAGAATTCATCAAAAATATTTCCAAACTTTCGGCGGAAGAAATCTCCGAAAAATATGGAATCCCTTACTCGGAAGCCGAAACCCTTTATGCGTCTCTGCTCATCTATCTGGATTTCCTGAACGAAACGAAAGCCGACAAGATTGTGATTACCATGGTCAGCCTCCGGGACGGGTTGCTGCTGGAGCTGGCCCAGATGGTCTCCGGGTACAAGCGCACGGACCTGTCCCGCCAGGTCATCCATTCCGCACGTAAACTGGGCAAGAAATATCAATATGACGAACCCCACGCGTCAACGGTGGCGGCTTTGGCGGTGAAACTCTTTGATCTTTTGCATGAAGAGCACGGGTTGGGATCGCGCGAACGGCTGCTCCTGGAAGTGTCGGCGATTCTGCATGACATCGGGACCTTTATTTCGCCTTCGAGCCACCACAAACACAGCTTCTACCTGGTTTCGGCGGCCGATATCTTCGGGCTGCGAAAGATCGACAAAGACATTATCGCCAACGTGGTCCGTTACCATCGCCGTTCCCCGCCGAAAATGACCCATATCCCCTACATGTCGCTCCCGCGGGCCGAACGCGCGGTGGTCACCAAGTTATCGGCCATTCTCCGGGTGGCGGATGCGCTCGATACCAGCCACCAGCAAAAGTGCCGGGACTTTACGCTGGAACGGACCGGCGACACCTATATTCTCTGGGTCCCGGAAACGGTTGGCGACATCTCCCTGGAACGGCAGTTGCTGATCAAAAAAGGCGATATGTTCACGGATTTCTTCGGGATGGCCGTTCAGCTAAAACAAGGAATGCCAGCCACCGCCAAAACCTGACATGGAAAAATTCTTCAATCGTGAATCCTCCGCTCTGGAATTCAACGCCCGCGTACTGGCCGAGGCGATGGACCCGTCCAACCCGCTGTTGGAACGGCTCAAATTTATCGGCATCATCAGCTCGAATCTGGATGAGTTTTTCATGGTGCGGGTGGCCAGCCTCAAAGCCGCCCATGCCCCCCTGGATGAGGTCCGCACAAAAGCCCTGGGACTCACGGAAAAACGGAATGACTATTTTCTGAAAACGCTTTTGCCGGAGATGGCTGCGGCGGGGCTCGTCCGGACGCCCCTGGAGTCCTGCAACGCCGTCCAGATGGAGTATTTGACCACCTTCTTCCATCGGGAGGTGTTACCGGTCCTGACGCCGATCGCCCTTTCCAACGATACGCCCTTCCCTTCTCTGGCCAATCTCCGAATCCACATGGTGGTTGGGCTGATGGCCCCGGATCAGCGAGAGACAACCCATTACGCCGTCGTAGAAATCCCGCACAAGGTCTTCCCGCGCATTCTTTTCCTCCCGACCGCGCTGGAAACCAGTGAAACGCGGACCCATCCGTTCGTTCTTCTGGAAGACCTGATCGCCTTTTTCGCCAAAGTCCTGTTCCCCGGCTACGAGATCATCGAACAGGGGTTCATGCGGCCGACGCGAGGCGCGGAACTGACGATCGATGAAGAGAAGGACGAAGATTTCATGCGGGTCATGACGGAAGCGCTGCGGGAGCGGCGGGTTGGGAACATCGTGCGGCTGGAGGTCTCCACACCCCAGGAGTGGGTGCGCTTCCTGCAGGACAAGATGCAGATTGACGACAACGATGTCGTGGTGAACAAGGCCTGGCTGGACCTGAAAACGATTTCGCAGCTGACCGTTCAGCCCGGTTTCGAATCTCTGAAGCGTCCCCTCTGGGAGCCCCGGGCCGTCTCGGCGCTGGAGACGGCGGACGACCTCTGGTCCCTTCTCCGGGAAAAAAACGTGTTATTATTCCATCCCTACGAATCGTTCGATGCCGTCATCCGTTTTCTGGAAACCGCCGCGGATGACCCGGACGTGCTGGCCATCAAACAAACTCTTTATCGCACCGACCCGGATTCGCCGGTCCTCCGAGCCCTCGAACGCGCCGCCGAACGCGGCAAGCGGGTGACGGCGCTCATCGAATTGAAAGCCCGGTTTGACGAAGAAAACAACATCGAGTGGGCCCGCCGGCTCGCCAGCGCCGGCGCCAGCGTCCTCTACGGCGTGGCCGGGTACAAAACCCACGCCAAAGCCTGTCTGGTGGTCCGCCGCGAGCGGGACGGCATCCGTCGCTACGTCCACTTGGGAACCGGCAACTACAATGACCGAACCGCCCGCCTTTACTCGGATGTGGGACTGTTCACCAGCGATGACGCGCTGGCCAGCGACATTTCGGCTTTTTTCAACATGATCACCGGATACTCCCAACCCATTCAGTGGAGAAAAATTGAGGTCGCCCCTTTTGGCCTACGAAAACGCATTCTGCGCCTGATCCAGCGTGAGGCCATGCGCCACACGCCGCAGCACCGGGGGCTGATCCGGGCGAAGATGAATTCCCTGGTTGATCCCGAAATTATCGAAGCGCTTTATAAAGCGTCCAACGCCGGGGTCGACATCTACCTGAACGTTCGCGGGATCTGCTGCCTGCGCCCCGGCGTCAAAGGGCTCAGCGAGACCATTCACGTCGTCAGCATCGTGGACCAGTTTCTGGAACACGGCCGTATCTTCCATTTCGCCAACGGCGGCGAAGAGGAGGTTTACCTCTCGAGCGCCGACTGGATGCCGCGCAACCTGGACCGGCGGATTGAACTCTTATTCCCTATTGAGGACCCGGCCAACAAAAAACGCCTTCTGGAGGTGCTGGACCTGTATTTCCGGGACAATGTGAAATCCTGGGCGCTTCAACCCGACGGTTCCTACAATCGCGTCGAGATCGGAAACCATAAAAAAGTGCGGGCTCAGGAAATCCTCTGCGAGCACGCGATTGACGAAGAAAAGAATCGCCACAAAGCCATCCCCTCTGAATTGAAACCTCAAAAACCCAGACCCTAGTTCAACGCCATGGTGTCAGTCACCCAAAATAATGGTCAAATATGGCATACACAGAGTGTCATTTTAGTCACATTTCAAAAGTTGGACCAATTTTGTGGCAGCTATCTGCGCAATCTGCAAAAATCTGGTCCATTTCAAAGGATTTGATCAAATCTTTTTTATGAACGTGCCGAATATGTTGACTCTGTTTGGTGACTGACACCAAGGTGTAGTAAACTGACATTCATGAGAGGCAAAGTTTATCTGATCGGCGCAGGACCCGGAGATTCAGGGCTGTTGACGCTCAAAGGCCGGGATTGCCTGGTCCGGGCCGACGTGGTTGTCTACGACACGCTGGTCCATCCGCAAATCTTAGAATTCGCCAAACCGTCCGCCTCCCGCATCCCCGTCGGGAAACGGGGGAAGCATCACGCCCTGGAGCAGTCGCGGATCCATGACCTTCTGGTCAAACAGGCGCAGCGGGGGCGGGTGGTCGCCCGGCTGAAAAGCGGCGACCCATTCCTTTTTGGCCGGGGAAGCGAAGAAGCCGAGTATTTGGCCGGCCATCACATTCCGTATGAAGTGGTTCCCGGAGTCTCCAGCGCATCCGCCGCTGCAGCGTATGCCGGAATACCACTGACCGATCGCCGGATGGGTTCCATGGTGACTCTGGTGGACGGCCGCGAAGAGGAAAAACGGAAAATCACCAGTGTGGTGGAGTGGTCCCGCATCTCCCGCCAGGGAACGTTGATTATTTTCATGGGACTGGATCAATTTGAAACGATCACGCAGCGTCTGATCCGCCTGAATTGGGATGAAACCCTGCCGGCCGCCGTGATCCGCTGGGGCAGCCTCCCCGGGCAGGTCGTGGTGGAAGGCACGCTGGGCGATATCGCGCAGAAGGCGCGTTCTATCGACGTCCACCCTCCGGCACTCATTGTCATCGGCCGCGTGGTGGGACTGCGGAAGAAACTCCGTTGGTTCGAATCCAAACCGCTTTTCGGTAAACGGCTGGTAATCACGCGTGCCGCGGAACAAGCCCCTGAATTGGCTCACCTTCTGCAGGAGGCCGGGGCCGAGGTCCTTTCCTTCCCGACGATTCAGATCCTGCCTCCGAAAAACTGGTCGATTCCGGATCAGGCGATCCGGGAGATCGCGACCTTTGACTGGATTCTTTTTACCAGCGCCAACGGCGTAGGGGCATTTGTTAACCGTCTGAAAACCCTGGGAGGCGATGTCCGTGATCTGAAGGGCATACGGCTCGGGGCCATCGGCCCTAAAACCAGCGCCAGTCTTCAGGCCTTTGGCTTAAAAGTGGATGCCTTCCCATCCGAATACCGGGCGGAAACGTTGGCGGACGTGATCGGGGAAGCCAAAAACGTCCGAGTGCTGCTCGTGCGCGCCGAAAAAGCCCGCGAGATTCTGCCCAAGACCCTGGAAGCACGCGGAGCGCTGGTCACGATCGCACCGGTCTATCGAACCATCAAACCGCGGGGCCTGGCCGCGGACATCCGGCAGCCTTTGCTGGACAGAAAGATTGACGCCATCACCTTTACTTCTCCCTCGACGGTGGACGGTTTAATGCAGTACTTTTCCGCACGGGAGAGACGGCGGATTTTTGAGCATGTCAAAGCCGCGGTGATCGGGCCGATTACCGCGGCTACGCTTCGCGAATACGGGGTTCACCCCACTATCCGGGCCAAGACCTATACGGTGGATGCCCTGGCCAAAGCCATCATCCAATATTTTTCAAAATGAATAGACCTGTAGGGGCGGACCGCTGTCCGCCCGCTCATCTCCTGAGGCAGACCTTGTTTCTCGCGCTCCAGCGCGCCGGTCAACTGGTTCGCGAGAATTTTCACCATCCTAAGAAAATCCGCTATAAAAATAACAGCCCGATCAATCTCGTGACCTGGGTCGATCAGGCCGGGGACCGGTTAATTCGCCAGACCATCCACCGGCGTTTTCCCTCCCATGATTTTCTCACCGAAGAATCCAAACCGACCGGCCGAGGGTCTCCCTACAAATGGATCGTTGATCCGTTGGATGGAACCACCAATTACGCCCACCACTTCCCGCAAGTGGCCGTCTCGATCGGGCTGGAACACGAGGGCGAGATTTGTCTCGGCGGGGTTTATGATCCGTTACGCGAGGAGCTCTTCTGGGCTGAAAAAGGAAAAGGCGCATTTTTGAGGCAGAAACGGCATCAGAGCCGGCTGCGGGTGTCGCCGACGCCGCAATTAAAGAAATCGCTCCTCCTGACGGGTTTCCCTTATGACCGGCGGGAACGCGCGGATCTCTACCTGTCCTACCTGAAGGCTTTCATGAACCGGATTCAAGGCATCCGGCGCGCGGGAGCCGCGGCGCTGGATTTGTGCTGGGTGGCCTGTGGACGCGTGGATGGTTATTGGGAATGGCGGCTGAAACCCTGGGATGTGGCGGCCGGGCGGTTGATTGTGGAAGAGGCCGGAGGGAGTTTGTCGGATTTTTCAGGCCGCGCGTTCAGTATCTACCGGAAACAAACGCTGGCCACCAATGGACGGATTCACCGCGAAATGCTGGCGGTCATGAAAGCGTTGTCTCGCTGATCCCTGGCCCTTCGGGTTTCTCCTGGGCATTCGGAATCCAAAACGTGAAACGGCTGCCGTGCCCGATTTCGGATTCCACCCGGATATCCCCTTTGTGCGCTTCCACGATAAATTTGACGACCGCCAGACCCAGCCCATACCCGGCTGAACGATCCCCCGGACGCACCTGCTGGAATTTATCAAAAATACGGGATTGCGCCTCCCGCGGGATGCCGCGCCCGGTATCCATGACTTCAAAAATCATTCGCCCCTGCCCGCGCTGCGCGGCCACCGTCACCTTCCCTCCCGAGGGAGTAAACTTGATGGCATTGCCCACCAGGTTATCGAACACGCGCTCCAATAGTTTGGGGTCTCCCCAGACAGACTCTTCCTGAACGTCGTCGCATTCCAATTTCATCTGGACCTGTTTTTGCTGGGCCATGACCGTGAAAAAGTTCTCCAGACGCTCAAAAATTTCCCGTATGGCAATGGCTTGCGGCTGTAATTCAATATTTCCCTGCTCAAAGCGCACGACATCCAGAATATCGCTGACCATCCGGGTGAGCCGCACCCCGGCTTCACGGGCCAATCCCATATACTCCGCCGCCTTCGGCTGCTGATCGTCCTTGATTTGCCGGCGCGCCAGATCGATATACCCCATGATGGCCGAGAGCGGACCCCGCAAATCGTGCGTGATCCCGCTCATCATTTGTTCCTGAACATGCTCCCATTGCTTTCGAAAGGTGATATCCCGGATCACGACAAAGAAGCCATCGACCGTTCCTTCTTTGGTTTCAACGCTTTCCACCCACAGACGGTATAAATATTTGTTTTCGGCCCAGGTTGTTTCGACCTCTTTCCCGAGGTTTTTCTGCTTGCCGGTGAAAACCGGCTCCAGAAAAGGCTCCAGATAACCGCGCGGGATCTGAATCCCCCCAACGGTCCTGTGTTCATGCCCCGTCTCCTGGTTCAGCGTCAGAAACGCCCGGCCTAATTCATTGGAGAGCTGTAGATGGCCTTCCGCACTGAAAAACAAAATCCCTTCCGGCAGGGATTCGACCAGGAGTGACAGGAGTTTGCGATCCAGATCCAGACCGCGGCTCAAGGATTCGGCTTTCTCCCATTCAGGCACCAGCCAACGCAGATTCTTCGCCACCGACGTCAACTCTTTCAACTCCGGAGGCGGGTCATTGAGCGTGGCCTCTTTGCTGAAAATAAACTTATCGACGCGCTGGCCGTACTGCCGCAGTTGGCGAGACATCCATTGACGAGACATCGCCGACGCGGATCGCCAGGAAAAACCAGCCAGCATCATCACGCCCGTCAGGCCTATGACAAAGGAAAGGAACGGCGCATACGCCCAGGGAAGGGGTTCCGTCACCACAAACGTCCAATCCGAAAGCGGATCGTAGCGAAACGTGACCAGCCAGTGCCAGGCCTCTTTCCCCCGCCATTTCACCTGCCCGGAAAACGTGCCGGTGCGCACTTTATTAAGAATCCCGTCTATCATGGACTCGATCACTGGCGAGGGATTGGACAGATAAATCGGATGCCCTTCATAATCGTAAACGAACGTATGGACCTGCCAGGGGGGCGTCTCCTGCTGAAAAACCCGCGTGATCTCAGGGTTCTGCATATAGATGATGAGCGCATGCTGGCGGTCGAGCGGCCGCACCACTGTCTCATGAGCCACTCCATCAATAAAAAGAACCGGCCCGGGCAGGTTGGTCCCAGTCTCCAGGGATTTGAGCTCCAATGCGACGAGCCGCGGATCGATGGTTTCGAGTGAAGACCGGACCGAATCGCGCACCCAGCGTTTGGTCTGATGCGAAAGATGATTGGTCCGGAAAATAGCCACAACGGAAGGATACTCCTCGGCCTGCTGACGCATTTCATTAATGTCTTCCGGCAAGTCATTCACGCGCCGGGTGAGGTTCTGCCGCTCCGCCATCACCCGGTCCGAAAGACGGCTCACCCAGCGGGCATGGCTCTGGATAGCGTTCCGGTGAATCTGGAACAGGTTCCACGCCCCCAGTCCGAAAATGCCGGCTAAACTAGCCGCCAGCATCACCCAAGCCAATCCTCGATATCGGATCAAACGTCCCCCTCCTTTACATGATCTTCGTACAAAGTATACGCCGTATCTGTAAAGGATTCGTTATTGATGTGTAACAAGAGTGTAAAAAGATCAAGAAAATACGCTGTTTTTCATTTGCTAAGATTCTTCCTATGGCTTTTCCGGCTACCCGCCTGCGGCGGTTGCGTATGAATCCGCGCATCCGACAGAGTCTGCAGGAAACGGATTTACCAGCCGGGCGGCTGATTGCGCCGCTCTTTGTCAGGCCCGGGAAAGGGATCCGCCAGCCGATCCAATCCATGCCGGGACAGGCTCAATGGTCGATCGATCTGCTTCTACGGGAAGCTCGATCGCTGAACCGGCTGGGGATCCGCTCCATTCTTCTCTTCGGCATTCCTTCTCACAAAGATCCGTACGGCCGGGAGGCCTATGCTCCTCAAGGCATCGTCCAACAAGCGGTCCGAGCGCTCAAGCTCCAGATCCCGGAGCTTCTGGTCATCACCGACCTCTGTTTCTGCGAATACACCTCGCACGGTCATTGCGGTGTTATAAGGAACGGTTCTCTTGATAATGACGCGACGCTGAAGCTCATCGCGAAAACCGCCCTGGCGCAGGCCCGGGCCGGGGCCGACATCATCGCCCCCAGCGGTATGATCGACGGGATGGTCCGGACCATCCGCCAGACGCTCGACCGGCACGGCTTTCAAGACCGGCTGATCATGAGTTATTCGGCCAAGTACGCCTCCGCCTTTTACGGCCCTTTCCGCGAAGCGGCCGGGAGCGCCCCTGCAACAGGCGACCGGAAAAGTCACCAGATGAATCCCGCCAACAGCGAAGAGGCGCTGCGCGAAGCCGCGTTGGATGTCCAGGAAGGCGCCGATATCGTGATGGTGAAACCGGCGCTGGCCTATCTCGACATCATTCGCCGGATGAAAGAACAAACCCATCTCCCGATTGCCGCCTATAATGTGTCCGGTGAATACGCGATGGTCAAAGCGGCCTCGCAGAACGGGTGGATCGACGAGAAGCGCGTGATCCAGGAAATCCTGACCGGCATTCGGCGCGCCGGGGCCGATTTGATTATTACGTACCATGCGAAAGATTTTCTTGCCTGATTTTTACTATCTGGAATCCGACGGCCAGGTTTTTCTGGTCAAAAAGAAAGGCCTGTGGCGCTTTCCATCCCGGCGCCGGGAAATTCCCTTCCGGTTTACGCCGGTACTGATCATCCCTCACTTAAAAAACCGCATTCAGTTTGCGATCCCCATCCTGAAGCACCACCCGGACCGCTGGTTTCACAAAGACGACCTGATCGGGCGCCAAGAGGTGGATCCGATCGTTCAGCAGGCGGTGAACCGGAGCCTGCCGCGCGGCGCCGCCAAAGTCGCGGTCATCGAAAAAGGCAAGGTACTGATGGTCAAGGCGGCCCGGGGCCTCACCAAGGGGTATTGGAATTTGCCGGGCGGATTTATGGGGTATGGGGAACATCCGACGGAGAGCGCCCGGCGGGAAGTCTTTGAGGA
Organism: Elusimicrobiota bacterium; assembly: GCA_041660185.1. NCBI lineage: Bacteria > Pseudomonadati > Elusimicrobiota > Elusimicrobiota bacterium. The sequence goes on from JBAZWU010000002.1 coordinate 262,198, forward strand.
GTTGGGGATCCGCGTGCGACTGACGAAGCTTCTGGGGATTTACTCGGACGTTTTTCCGCAGACCGGCGGCTACATGCTGAGTTTTGTGTACCTGGGGAAACGGCGGCCCGGCCCCATCAAGCCCCACCCGGAAGAAATTGAGACGTATACCTGGATGCCGGTCCGCCAGGCTCTGCGCTCCACCTTGAACCCGTTCGCCAAAGCGGGGCTACGGGATTATCGAAGAAAACCATCCGCTCGTCACCCCCGAGTGCTTTAACCCTCACCCCAACCCTCCCGCAACGACGCGGGACTCGGGGCGCTATGGGGAATTGCGGAAGCCCCGTGGTCTCCCTCAGCAGGGAGAGGGGGATGACAACCACGAGAATCTGATGTTCCCTCCCCCTGCGGAGGGGGAGGGCAAGCCGAACGGCCGCTAGGCCGGACAGGCGCGGGTGAGGGTATCATCAGCAGTATTTTTTCCTTCGGAACACATCGGTTTCCAGCGACGCGACCCGGTCCAGAAAAACGAATCCATCCAGATGATCCAGCTCATGCTGGAACACCACCGCCTCAAAACCTTCCGCTTTAACCTCAACTACATTCCCGGCGCGGTCTTTCCCGTGGATCACCACGGCCGCCGATCGCAGCACATTGCCGGTGTAATGAGGAAGGCTCAGGCACCCCTCCCGCAACAGCGAAGGACTGCTGCGGGCGGAGATCCAGGGATTCAAAAGAACGACCAGGCCATGCTGTGTGCCGGGCTTATCGATGCGGGACGCATCCACCGCAATGACCCGCCAGGGTTTTCCCACCTGATTGGCCGCGAGTCCGACACAACGCGGATAATGGTACAGCGTCTCCAGAATGTCGTCGATAAAGGCGGATAGGCCGTCGAGATCCGGCTCCACCAGATGGCAGCGGGTTTTCAACAGCGGGTGAGGAACGTCGAGGACGTCTAAAATCACAGCGCGATCGCTTCAATATCCTGCAGGGTCAACTCGACCTGCAATGATTGACGCAGCCGCTCCAATTCGTTGCGCAGTTCATCCACATCCAGCGCGGTGGGCGTCTGGACCTCCAGAAGCATGACATAAAGGGGCGCGTGGCCTCGCGTGATGGATTTGGTCTGCAGATCGGTAATATTGATACGCCGATCCGCCAGGGCTTTGGCCACCTGGTAAATGATGCCGGCCTGGTCCGTCCCGTAAATCGAGATCAGGTAATGCGGTTCCGAGCGTGTCCCCCGTGCCAACCCAGCTGACATCGGCTGCACGCTGACGTGAAGGGCCAATTTTTTCCCGAGGGGGTGCAGTCCTTTCTGAAGCGTTGGCAACGAGAGCGAGGAGGGGACGCTGACAATCAGCATAATCGTGAATTCGCCTCCCAGGCGGGTCATGGTGGAATCTTCGACATTCCCGCCGAGTTCGAAAAGAACCTTCGTAACCGCCGCGACAATCCCGGGACGGTCTTTGCCGGAGGCGCTGATCAGAAAATAGTTTTTAGACATGGTTTCCTTTCGAATAACGAACAGGGAAGATTACGGTTCGAGTTCGGTGTTCCAATAAACCGTATCGACAAACCGCTGCCAGGAGGCCCGGATTTTAAAGGGTGCTTTAAACACCAGCGAAGCGCTGCCGCGCCACTTCGGCTTGGACGGCTTGATCAGGAGTTTCATGCCGGCCTCTACCGGAAGACGATCCGCTTTTTTCAGGTTGCAGGGGATGCAAGACGTCACGATATTCGACCAATCCGTCTTGCCGCCGCGGGAATGCGGAAGCACATGCTCCAGATTCAACTCCGGCGTCCCGAACCGCCTGCCGCAATAACAACAGCGGTATCCATAATGCTCGTAAATATTACGCCGGGTGAATTTGACATCGCCGACGGGCAGTTTATCGTAGGTCCTTAAAGCGATCACTTCGGGAACGGCGATCCGGAACGTCGGGGTGGAAACAAAACCGGCGGGATGATTTTCCAGGATTTTAGACAACTCCCGCCAATCGTCAAAGCTATAGGTCCGGTATTCCTGGTCCACGACCCGGGCATGATCCAGGTAGACCAGCGACAGAGCACGCTGCCAGTCCGCGATGTGAATCGCGTAAAAGTTTCGATTCAGGACAAGAACATCGGAAAGCATATCGATTCCGCCGCAATTCTAGGCGATTCTTCGATCACCCATCAATTTACAGGGCCTTCATATCGTTGTAACACGTACAGGGTAGACTTAGCATATGAAAAAAGTGCTGGCCTTCACCGCGTTATTTTTCAGCAGCCTGGTCTGGGCTGAATCCACCCCTTACGGGACGCCCCCTGCACTCTCCACCCTGCCGCATGAGATTATTGCCCAGGTGACCAATGCCCCCAATCCCTTTGACTCCCGCAGGGGCGGCATCGACGGGGAAACCCGGATTTCCTACTGGCTCGCGAGCAACTACTCTGTTCAAGTGACCCTTTATGATCTGCTCGGCTCACGGGTCTGCCGGTGGACATTCCAACCGGGCCAGGAAGGGGGCCGTTCCGGAGTCAATTCGGTCCGTTGGGACGGCGTCAACGAAGCCGGGCAGAAAGTCGCCAAAGGCGGCTATATCGCCCAAATCGAAGTCGAGGCCGGGACCACCGTCGCGACGGTTTTCCGCAAAATCGGCGTTCTTCATTAAAATCCTTACCACAATCGAAAAAACAATTTACGTCGTTTTAACACACCGCGCCTTCTTCCGTAACACGCAAGGGGTAACCTTATCTTGAACATGAAAACCGAATCCTCATCCTCGCCGCTCCTTAAACTGATCCAGCAGGAAGGCCTGCAGACGGTCGCGCACGACCTGCGCACGCCCATTACGGTGATCAAAGGAAATCTTCAATTGTTGCTGAGCGGCATTGTGGGAGAAATGTCGGGAGATCAGTTGATGCTGATTCAGCGATCCATCGGCCCGCTGGACGATCTGATTCGAATGACGGACAACATCCTTCAAATGGCCCAGATTGAAAACAAAGAGCTCCAGCTGTCGCTGGAAGATATTGATTTAGACAAGCTTCTGGCCGAGATTTGCGAATTTTATCAACTGCCTTTCCAACAGCGCGGCATGCAGATCCACCGGGATGGAAACACCGTGGGGCTCCATCTCAAAGCCGACGGGTTCTGGATCCGGAGGGTCCTTCACAACCTGGTTTGGAATGCCTACAAGTTCACGCCGAATACCGGCACAGTGGTTCTTCAGGTGCGCCACAAAGGAGAAGGCGTTGAGATTCTCGTTCAGGATAATGGACGCGGGATCCCGGCGGAGAACCTGAATAAGATTTTTGATAAATTCGAACAAACGGACGTCCTGAAGGACCGCAAATTAGGCAATGGACTGGGCCTCTGGATCAGCAAACAGGTCATTGAGCGCCATGGCGGAAGCATCTCCGTTGAATCGAAGGAAGGCCAGGGCAGTTCCTTTATCCTCTACTTCCCTCCCGACAAAGTTTTCTAACCTCAACACAAATCTTTTGTAGGCCCGATCCCGGGTTTTGGCTGTTAACATCTTGTTTTCATTTTTTTAACATACTGTTTCATTGTCAAAAACAGCGATCCCCTGTAAACAATACCGGGGGACCCAAATGGAACAAGTTAAGCCGGCCGCCAATGACGCGCCTGTTCGAAATATTGATATTTCAAAGATGTCCATTTCCCCGACCCTATTAAGGGTTATCCCGGCCGACATGATGGAACGGTTTCTAGCCATCCCCTTTGACCTCCAGGGCGAGCGGCTTTCGATTGCCATGCTGGACCCGCAGAATGTCAATGCCATCAAACAAATCCAAACACTGACCGGATTTGAACTCCAGATTCACAGCACGACCAAGGACGCCATCATCGCCGTTCTTCAAAAGAACGGCTTACTAAAGGGAAAAGTCCCCTTCTGCGAGCCCCTGAGATTACAGGCAACGGGAGATGAAAGTCCGATCATTAACGCGGTGGACAAACTGTTCGAACTGGCTGTCGCTCAACGCGCGAGCGATATTCATCTGGAGCCCCAGATCAACGGTCTTTTCGCCCGGTTCCGCATCGACGGCACCCTGCAGACCATTCACCAATTCCCCAAACAGGCGGTGAGCGCGATCATCTCCAGAATTAAAGTCATATCCGGTATGGATGTGGCGGAAAAACGCTTTCCTCAGGACGGACAGATTAACGCAAAAATTCTGGGCAAGGATATCGACATGCGGGTGTCCACCCTGCCCGGGAAATACGGGGAAAAAACCGTTATCCGGATGCTGGACAAATCCGGGGGGCTTCTGGAGTTTTCCATCCTGGGGATGGATCCGGTCACCCAAAGTCAATTTGAGATGATGATTGACCGGCCTCAGGGACTTCTGCTCGTCACAGGACCGACCGGCAGCGGGAAGACATCCACCTTGTACGCCCTCATTAATCGCCTGAAATCGCCTCTCAAGAACATCATCACGCTGGAAGACCCGATCGAATACGAACTGCTGGCGTCCTGCGGCAATGAAGCGGGGATTACCCAGGTTCAAGTCAACCCGAAAATCGACCTGACCTTTGCCGCGGCCTTGCGCGCCTCTCTACGGCAAGACCCGGACGTTATTATGGTCGGCGAAATTCGCGATCAGGAAACAGCCGAAGTCTCCATGAAAGCCGCCATGACAGGCCATATCGTCTTATCGACCCTGCACACGAACGATGCACCCTCCGCGGTAGGCCGTTTGCGGGACATCGGGGTTGAACCTTATCTGATCGCTTCGACGCTGCTGGGCGTCCTAGCCCAACGGCTCCTCAGGGTCCTGTGCGTTCACTGCAAAGAACCGTACGATGTCCCGGGTCGAGCCATGAAACATCTGTTTCCTCATCACCCGGAGGACCAAAAGCTGACACTATACCGTCCGAAAGGGTGCGAACATTGCCACGGGACCGGCTACTGGGGCCGCAAAGGCATTTTCGAACTGCTGGTCCTCAACGATACCCTTCGCGCCCAAATCCATGAAAATGTCAGCAACGACATACTGAAAAAAACAGCTGTGTCCCAGGGGCTCCGGAGTCTGCGGGAAAGCGGGCTTGAATTCGTCCGCCAGGGGCTCACCACCGTAGAAGAAGTCTTCCGCCACACGGTGGAGTAAACATCTCTTAACGCTTCCACTTGCCGGTTGAAATTGCCCCCATTCGAGGCTAGACTTCGGACAGCGCCTTATGGGAAATTCTCGATTTCTTGAAATGGCTGTCAAACACCTGCCCGGAGGGCTTATCCTGGTGGATCTTCAGGGCCGGCTGCAGGCCATTAATGAAACCGCTGAATCGCTTTTAAGCCTCCCCGGCCCCGTTCTTCCCGGAACCCCGCTGGAACTGGCGCTGGCCGGGCATCCCAAAATTGTGAAAGTTCTCAAAATCGCCTGCGCCAATCTGATTGGGACCAACCGCCAGGAATTGACCACCACCCGGCCGGACGGCGAAAAGATGGTGCTGGGCTACGGGACCTTAATCCTGAAAGATGAACAGGAAACTCCGATCGGCGTCGGGATGACCTTTCAGGACATCACCCGGATGATCCCGTTGATGGATTCCCACCGGTTCCTCGATATCGCCCTCAAGAACCTCCCCGGCGGATTGATTTTTGTGGATTTGCACGGGAAAGTCCGGGGCATTAACCAGATGGCGCAGCGGATTCTGGGCCTGGCCGAGGAGATCGAACCGGGAACAGAGTGCCACAAGGCGTTTTCCCATTACCCCCCGATTTATAAAGTCCTGCTCTCCACCTGCGAGAGCCTCACCGCCGCGAACCGGCAGGAACTGACCACGCACAGACCGAACGGCGAGAAGGTTACGGTCGGTTACGGCACCCTGATCCTGAGAAATCCCCAGGGCCAGCCTGTGGGCATCGGGATGACCTTCCAGGACATTACCCGTTTTATCCCGCTGCCTTTGCAAGCGGAATTCGTGCGTCTAGTGGACCGGTTTTTCACCCCTTTTGCCGCCACGATGGTTATCGCCTCCATGGCGCTTGGCTATGCCGAGAAAAAAACGGAATATATCGCATTGGCTCTGATCAGTTTTCTGGTCGTTTTCAATGAGGTGTCCGCCTATTTGGCAAAGAAACGCAGCGAGTGGACGCGCGTGATCAGCACCACTCGCCTGATCACGAATTTTCTGTCGAATATCGTCCTGGTGTACATGCTCGGAACGTTCTGGGGCCCCATGTGGCTGTTATTCGTCCTGACCCCGGTCGCCACCGCGCTCCACGCGGAATGGAAAAAGACACTGATCACGTCCCTGGTCGCTGCCGGCGCGCTCCTCGGCATTTACTGGTCCAGAGGATTGGAGGGTTCCGTGGGTTGGGGGCAGGCCTCGATCCATGCCGCTTTCATCGTATTTATCAGCCTCTTTGTGAACTCCATCGCCCGGATGGTCATGCAAATTAAAAGCGCCGGTCCTGTTTCAAAACCAGCCACCGGGGCCATTCAGCTCTCCGCCACTTCCCAGACAGACCCCCACTCCAACAAACTTGCCGCCTAAGGGCCTAGGGGACGTAGTTGCTTTGTTGCCTAAACAATCCGCAGGACGTGGGTCTTAAACAATCGACTCGAAAAAGCAACAAAGCAACTACGTCCCCTACCGCCCTGCCGCTTAATTACTTTTTGTACAATGCCAACGACCACCATATAAGGAGGGTTTGTCATGGCTTTTTCGCTTATCCCGAAGGATGAAAAGTTTTTCGATTTATTGGAAGAGGCGGCCGACAACATTCAAAAGGCAGCGGTGACGTTCCGCGAGCTGCTCCAGAACTGGTCGCTGACCAGCGACAAGTTTCAGAAAATGCGCGACCTTGAACACGAGGGGGACCGCATGACGCATGAAATTATCGACAAACTCAACCGGACCTTTATCACGCCGCTGGACCGGGAAGACATCCACGCCCTGGCCAGCGAGATCGACGACGTTATTGACGTCCTGCAGGCCACCACCGACCGGATGCAGCTCTACCGCATCGAATCCTCCAGCCCGCATCTAACGAAAATGGCCGAGGTTATTGTGAGTGCCACGGAAGTCATCGGCAAAGCCATTAAGAGTCTTCGGGATCTATCGCACACGCGACGAACGCTGGATTTCTGTATCGAAGTCAACCGGCTGGAGAACGAAGGTGACACCATCCTGAAAACAGCGATCGGCGAGCTTTTTGCCAATCGCCGGGATGTGCTGGATGTTCTCAAATGGAAAGAAATTTACGAGCAGACGGAGTTTGCAACGGACAAATGCGAAGATATTGCCAACGTCATCGAAGGCATTATCGTCAAAAACGCTTAACAGAACTCTTACACCCTATGCACTTATCCTCCCTCTATGCCATTGTAGCGATTATCGCCATCGCGCTCATATTCGATTTCATCAACGGCTTTCACGACTCCGCCAACTCCATCGCCACCGTGGTCTCGACCCGCGTCCTTTCACCGCGGCTGGCTGTCATGTGGGCCGCTTTCTTTAACTTTGCCGCCGCCTTCGGCTTCGGCGTGAAAGTGGCTACCACTATTGGCAAAGGCGTTATTCATCCGGGGGTTGTTGATCCCACCGTCATTCTTGCGGGGCTCCTGGGGGCTATTCTCTGGGACCTTCTCACGTGGTATTACGGTCTTCCGACAAGCTCCTCGCACGCCTTGATCGGTGGGTTTGCAGGAGCCGCTGTGATTAAGGCCGGGTGGGATGCCATCATCGCCAGCGGCTTTCTAAAAATTGCGGCGTTTATTGTCATCTCGCCAGTCGTCGGCCTGGCGATTGGATTTTTCATGATGGTGATCGTGCTGAATGTTTTCAAGCGTTTCACCCCGGATCGGGTGGACCGCTTTTTCCGGGTGGGCCAGCTCTTTTCCGCCGCCGCCTACAGCCTGGGGCACGGAACCAATGACGCGCAAAAAACCATGGGGTTAATCTATATTCTCCTCATCACCTGTGGCCGCCTGCCGGCGAGCGCTTCCGTGCCGGTATGGGTCATTCTCACCTGCCATGCGGCCATCGCACTGGGCACGCTTTTCGGCGGCTGGCGCATCGTTAAGACCATGGGACAAAAGATAGCCAAACTCAAACCCGTGGGTGGGTTTTGCGCTGAGATGGGCGGAGCCACCATGCTGCTGGCAACAGCGGCAGCCGGCATCCCGGTCAGCACCACGCACACCATTACCGGCGCCATCATGGGAGTGGGAGCGACGCAGCGCCTGTCCGCGGTCCGCTGGGGGATAGCCACCAAAATTATCTGGGCGTGGCTTTTGACTATTCCGGCAGCGGCATTTGTAGCCGCGATCAGTTACAAAATTCTGATGCTCTTTGCCTGACCTGACAAAAACAAATCGTCATTCCCCGCGGTCTCTGGCGGGGGATCTAAGCAGACCGTCACACGGCATGATGGATCCCCTGCCAGCAACCGCAGGGGATGACGCAAGGAAAAAGTGCCCATGTCCAAACGGATCCTGATCGTTGAAGACGAAAAAGACATCGCCAAACTCCTCCGCTACAACCTGGAAAAAGAAGGATACGAAACATTCCCCGCCGCCGACGGTGAAACCGGGTTGTCCCTCGCACGCAAAGAGAAGCCGGACCTAATCATTCTGGATCTGATGCTTCCCAAAATGGACGGCATTGAGGTGTGCCGCATTCTCCGCCAGGAATCCCGCGTCCCCATCATCATGCTAACCGCCAAGAAAGAAGAACTCGACCGGGTTCTGGGCCTGGAGATCGGCGCGGATGATTACATCACCAAACCGTTCAGTGTGCGGGAACTGTTGGCCCGCGTCAAAGCGATCCTGCGCCGCGCCCAAACAACCGATTCCCCGGAGAACGCCGTGCAGGTGGGTTCGCTGGTCATTGATTTCACACGCTACACCATCACGCTGAAAGGGAAGCCTGTACAGCTCAGTACGAAAGAATTCGAATTCCTTAAAATTCTGGTCGAAGCCAACGGGAAAGTCCTTTCCAGGGACCAGCTTCTAGAGCGGGTCTGGGGATATGACCGTTCCTTTGACATTGATACGCGGACCATTGATCAGCACATCGCGCGACTCAGGGACAAACTGGGCTCTGAAGCCGGGAGAATTATCACGGTGAAAAATATCGGATACCGCTTCAGCAGGTAATGAACCTTTCTTACACAAAAAAACTGACTCTGAGTTATCTCTTCGTTGTGGTGGTCACGTTAGTGTTCACCGCGGCCTTCCTGACGCACCGGCTCCAGAAAACCTTCCTAAAACAACTGGAGCAATCCCTCGCCGCCCAGGCGACCCTTATCGCGAAACCACTCCCCTCCCTGGAAACAATTTCCAAACCAGTCGATCATTTCCAACCGTCCATCCAACAATTAGGCCATCAGATGCAGATGCGCATCACTCTGATCCGCAAAGACGGACAGGTGATCGCCGATTCCGAGCGAACGCGGAAAGAGTTGCCACAGATGGACAATCACCTGTCCCGACCGGAAGTCCGCACCGCCATGGTTTCAGGGATCGGTGAGTCCATGCGCTACAGCGCCACTCTGCATGAAGACATGCTCTATGTAGCGGTCCCGATTGGGCCAACGGCAACCCCTTCAGGGGTTTTGAGGGTGGCGCTCCCACTCACAGAAGTGCACCATCGCGTTCAACAGATTCAGAAGGATATTCTTGTGGCCGGTGTTGCGGCCCTAGCCGCCGCCTGGCTCGTGGCGCTTGTTTCCGTCCGGCGGATCAGCCGGCCGCTGAGGCAACTGATCGAGGTGGCGAAGGCCATCGGACGCGGTCATTATTAGCCCCTGTTTTTGTCGCCTCGCGGGATGAATTCGGCCACTTGGCCGAGACCTTCGCCGAAATGGCCCGACGCGTTGAAGAGAAGGTGCAGGAGCTCAGCCGCGAGCAGACCCAGCTGACCGCGATTCTATCCGCGTTGATTGAAGGCGTTATCGCACTGGACCATCAGGGTCGCGTCCTTTTTTTAAACCCTGCAGGGGAAGCCTTGTTCGGCGTACAGAATGCCTCCATCCGGGGCGGGTCTTTCTGGGAAGTCCTGCGCCACAGCCCGCTCAACCAATTGTTTGATAAAACGTTGCGCGGGCAGAAACCCTTGACCGAAGAAGTCGTTCTCTTCACACCAGCGGAACGAATCCTTTCCGTACACGTTTTGCCGGTCAACTACGGGGATGGACAAACCGGTGCGCTGGCGGCTCTTCACGACATTACGGAATTGCGAAAACTGGAGAGCATCCGGCAGGAGTTCGTGGCCAACGCCTCTCATGAACTCAAAACTCCCCTGACGTCCATCAAGGGGTACGTCGAAACATTACTCGAAGGCGCGCTGGAAGATCCCAAACACAATCGAGAATTTCTGAAAACTATCCAACTGCAAACCGATCACCTGATGCGGCTTATTGAAGATTTGCTGGATCTCTCCGCGATCGAGGCCCGCCGCATCCGCTACCATTTTGAACCGGTCTCGTTGAAGGAAGTGGTCGAGCAGATTGCGCAAAATGTGGCGCCACTGGCTAAAGCAAAGCCGGTGACGCTCGATCTGCGATGTTCAGAAGACCTCCCGCGCGTGCGAGCGGACCGCGAAAAGCTGGGGCAAATCTTCATGAACCTTTTGGATAATGCCATCAAGTTCAATAAACCGGGCGGGCGGGTGACGGTCACCGCCTCGCCGGGACAGGGCTTTGTCACGGTAGCGGTTCAAGATACCGGTGTCGGCATCCTGCCGCAAGACCTGCCTCGCGTTTTTGAGCGTTTTTTCCGAACGGAAAAATCCCATTCACATGACATCCCAGGAACCGGCCTGGGTCTGGCGATCGTGAAGCATCTGGTTGAAGCACACCAGGGGAGTGTCACAGCCGAAAGCGTACCGGGCCAAGGTTCTGTTTTTCACTTCACGATCCCTTTGGCAATCGATCAATAATACGACGCTATTTGCAGAACGCACCGAAAAGTGTCGGGTGAGTCACGAGAAAATAAGGAACCTTTTGGGAAGTAGAACCGTCTAATGCTTATGGTTGTCATCCTATGAGAAAAGGAGTTCTTTTATGAACCGCAAACAGCTCGTCGCCGGCACATTGATGCTGGCTTTTGTTGGAATGGCCTGTCTTTCACAACCCGGTTTCACCTATACCAAAGGAGCCTGCCGGGACGATATGGAAAAACTCTGCCCCGGAGTGAAAGGGAAAGAGTCGCGCCAGTGCCTGAATCAACATGAAGCCGAACTCTCTGCGGCATGTAAACAGAACATTGCGGAGGTCAAAGAACGCGTCAAAGAAAGGGCTGATGAAGTCAAAAAAGTCTGTCAGGCTGACGTCCAGAAATTTTGTTCTGACGTCAAACCCGGAGAAGGACGAATCGTTCACTGCCTGAAAGCGCATGCCCCTGACCTGTCAGCGGCCTGCCGCAAGGAGATGGGCAAGAACCGGAAGATGATGCGTCCGCGCCAGGGCGACGCGGCCACCCCCCCGGCCCCCGGCACCCCTCCCGCCGAAAAATAAGCCAGCGTTTCGTCACATTATTCACCGCCGCTTTTCCGCGACAGCGAGAAAGCGGCGGTTCTTTATTGTCACGCGGCCGTCACGCATGTTTTACCTGCCCGCTATAGGTTTCACCCTCTTCATTCCCTAAAATACGGTCAAATAAAAAACGAAAAAAGGAGGTCACTGGTATGGTGACTGAGACGAGAAAAGACAACCTGTCGGCCGGCATCCGGAAACACATTGAATCCCTGGGATGCGTGATCGACGACATCGAAAATGAGCAGATGGGCGAAGAAACGTTGTCCTGGCGACTCCGGGCTGTGGAGCAAAGCTTGCGACGTTTGCGCGAAGCGGCATGAACGAGGGGTTCTCCCCTCACGATTTTTTCAAAAGGGGCCGTGATGTATCACAACGGAAATCAATTGGACGGGTGGCTCCCTTTCCCCTTTTCTTGGGTGCCACCCGTCCATTTTCAATTCAAACTGAAAACAAATTACAAGGAGGAGTACAGAAATGTCTAGCCGAGTGAGTCGTTTAAGGAAGAGTTTTGGATTCTTGATGGTTTTGTGGCTGGGTCTTGGAATTATCGGGCAGGTCTTCGCAGATACAGCCTTTGTAGGAGAAAAAGCAACAGATCAATTGAAGTTCGGGGGGGATCTCCGTGTGCGTCACGAAGACTTCTTTAATAAGGGAGTCAACGCCGTGGACCGGCACCGGGAGCGCTTCCGGCTGCGTTTTGGCGTGACCGGGCAACTGCAGGATTTCACGGCAGGGTTCAAGATTGCTTCGGGAACGGGAGAGCAGACCTCCACGAACCAGACATTTGGAAACGCCTTCAACCAGAAAGGGCTCTATATTGATCAGGCGTATGTCCAATGGAAGGCTCTTGAAAGCCTTAAGCTTACGGGCGGCCGCATGCCGAACCCCATCTGGCGGACCTACAGCTCCGACGTGATGTGGGACGGAGACATCAATCCGGAAGGCTATGCGGAACAGCTCACGCTTCCGGCAGGAGACCGGTTGTCGTTGTTCGCCAACTTCGCCCAGCTTCCAATCAACGAGAGCAGTTCTTCCAATGGTGATCCCTGGGTGTTCGCGCATCAGATCGGTGCAAACACCAAACTGGCAGAGGACACAACAGCACGGTTTGGAATCACCTATTACGGTTTTATCAATGAACGTAAAGGCGTGTTCCTTTCCACCGCCGCCGCAGACTCCGCCAACATCCAGGAAGCCAATACACGAGTAGCGGGTTCAGCCCAGCTGGCCAGCGCCTTCCAAATCATCGATCTGACCGCTGAACTGGCGACGCATGTCGGCCCGCTGCCGCTCTCCGTTCAAGGAGACTACGTTAAAAACATGGCTCCAGGGAATGCGTTGCTGGCCGCGGCCAAGGCCAACGGTCAGACCCAGGGGTATCAAGTCGGCTTCGTCGTCGGAAAAGCCAAAACCCAGGGGAATTGGGAGTTCGCCTACTTCCGCAAATGGCTCCAGGCGAATGCCACGATCTCCGACTGGGCCGACTCCGACTTCGGCAACGGCGGGACCAACCGGAAAGGGCATATCTTCTGGCTGGCGTACGCGGTCCGCGATTATGTGACGGTGCAGGGGAAATACTTCATCACATCGAAGTTGAACCCCGAGCTCAACAGCTCGACCCCCTTCGGCGCCACACACAACAACTTCGGCGACATCAACCGCTTCCAGGCTGACGTTGTCGTGAAATTCTAGGAGAATGTTTATGAAGAAATTACTCGGGAGTCTTTTAGCAGGCTTGATGGTGATGAGCGGCACGACCGCCTGGGCGGAGGCGCTGCTCATCAACGGAGCGGGAGCCACATTTCCCTTCCCCATCTACTCAAAATGGTTCGACGAATACCATAAATCGCATCCGGACATTCAGTTCAACTACCAGTCGATCGGATCCGGCGGCGGCATCCGGCAGGTTTCTGCCCGGACCGTTGACTTCGGCGCGACCGATGGTCCGATGACAGACGCTCAACTCGAGGCGGCCAAGGGAACGCTGCTGCATTTTCCCACCGTCCTGGGCGGCGTGGTCCCGGCGTACAACGTCGAAGGCGTCACGGAAAAGCTGAGTTTTACTCAGAAAGCGATCGCCGGCATCTTCCTGGGCGACATTGCCAACTGGAATGACCCGGAAATCCAGAAGGCCAATCCCGGAGTCAAACTTCCGGCGGCCCCCATCGTTGTAGTACATCGCTCCGATGGTTCTGGCACGTCTTACTGCTGGACGGATTACCTGAGCAAAATCAGTTCCAAGTGGGTCACGCGGGCAGGCCGGGGCACATCAGTGAATTGGCCGGTGGGGCTCGGCGGCAAAGGCAATGAAGGGGTGGCGGGGCTGGTCAAACAGACACCGAACACCATCGGGTATGTCGAGCTGATCTATGCCAAGCACAACAGCATCCTCTACGGGAAACTGCAGAACAAGGCCGGGAACTTTGTCGACTGCTCGGAGGAAACCATCTCCGCGGCAGCGGCTTCGGCGAAAATGCCGTTTGATTTCCGGGTCTCCATCACCAACGCCGACGGAGCGCAGGCCTATCCGGCTTCGACCTTCACCTGGCTGCTGATCTATGCCAGTCAGTCGGATAAACAGAAGGGGCAGGCACTCGTGGACTTCCTTCATTGGATGTTAAAGGATGGCCAGAAATTCGCGCCAGAGCTGGGGTATGCGCCCCTGCCGGCGGAGGTATCAACTAAAGTGGAAGCCGCCATTAAAAAGATCAAAGTCTAAGACACGCCTCCCCACCCCTGCCGAAAAGCAGGGGTGGGGAGTTCGTTTCGTATCCATATGACACCAACAACCCTGACACCTCAAATCGATTTTCAACCGCCAACCCCGATGAGCCACTCCGAAACCAGCGGGAACTCAATCCGATTAGGCGATTGGATTTTCCGCGGGCTGACTCTACTGTTCGCGCTGAGTATTCTTGCCATTGCCGCGGGGATGGCCTGGCAGCTTTTCCATTCGTCGGTTCTGGCGCGCCGCGCTTTTGGCTGGGCTTTCCTTGGCAAAAAAATATGGGACCCCGTGGCCGAGAACTTCGGGGCATTGACGTTCATTTACGGGACCCTGGTTTCCTCCGCGCTGGCGCTGGTTATTGCCGTCCCGCTCGGGATCGGCATCGTGATTTTTCTGGCGGAGCTGGCTCCCCGCCGTCTTTCCGAGACGTGCTCGTTCCTGATCGAGCTGCTGGCGGCGATTCCGAGTGTCGTTTACGGCCTGATCGGCATCTTTTTTCTGGTGCCTCTGATGCGCCAGGTCGTTCAGCCAACGCTGGCCGGAACGCTGGGCTGGCTGCCCTTGTTTCAAGGACCTGCTTACGGCGTCGGAATGCTGAGCGCGGGGATCGTTCTGGCCATTATGATCGTTCCTTTTATCGCCACCATCTCTCGAGAGGTGCTGCTCTCGACGCCTCGCGAATTAAAGGAGTCCGCCATGGCGCTGGGGGCCACGCACTGGGAAGTGGTGCGCATGACCGTTCTGCCGTACGCGCGAGCGGGCATTCTGGGATCGATTTTTCTGGCGCTCGGACGCGCCCTGGGTGAAACCATGGCGGTGACCATGGTGATCGGGAACCGGCCGGACATCTCGGCATCGCTCTTTGCCCCGGGGTACACCATGGCGGCGGTGATCGCCAACGAGTTTACGGAAGCGACCTCGGATCTTTACGTACACACCTTGATCGAGATTGGTCTGATCCTTTTCGTCATCACGATTCTGGTCAACGGCATCGCGCGGCTGATGCTGTTGAGGCTTAAAACCTCATGAAGATTCAGAACACATCGGGACCCTCTCTCGTCATTCCCCGCAGTCACTGGCGGGGAATCTATCATGCCGTTCAAGTTTGCTCTGAAGATCTCTGGATCCCCCGCCAAAACCCGCGGGGGATGACGGTTTTATGATCAGCCACAATTATCAGCGGCGGCAATGGGTGAATACGGCGGCGTTCAGCCTGACCGCCGGCTGTGCTATTTTTACGCTGGCCATCCTCTTTTTTGTGCTCGGATATGTGACGTTTCACGGGGCCTCCTCCCTCAGCTTGGATTTCTTTACGAAATTGCCGAAGCCGGTCGGCGAAGCCGGCGGCGGTATGGCCAATGCGATCGCCGGGACGCTCAAACTGCTCCTCCTGGCCGGGGGCCTGGGCATACCGTTCGGTTTAATGGGCGGAATTTACCTGGCGGAGTTCGGGGACAACAAAATTGGTTTTCTGGTTCGGTATGCGGCCGATGTCATTAACGGCGTACCGTCCATCGTCATGGGGATTTTCGCTTATACGATCATCGTTCTGCCGATGGGGCATTTTTCCACGCTGGCCGGGGGCGTAGCGCTGGGCGTCATGCTGATCCCCATCACCGTTCGCTCCACAGAGGAATTTATGAAACTCGTTCCCAACGGCGTCCGCGAAGCGGCGCTGGCTCTCGGGCTGCCCGAGTGGAAAATGATTTGTTTTGTGGTGCTGCCGACCGCCATCAAGGGAGTGTTGACGGGTAATCTGCTGGCAATGTCGCGGGTCGCGGGAGAAACAGCCCCTCTTCTTTTCACCGCTTTTGGGAACCGTTACTGGAGCTCCGGCTGGCTGAATCCGATTTCCGCCCTTCCCGTCATGGTCTACACGTACGCCATCGCTCCGTACAAGGACTGGAACCAGCAGGCGTGGGCAGCCGCTTTGGTCTTACTCATGATTGTTCTGTCGGCCAATATCGGCGCCCGCTGGATCATGCGCAGAGGACTCACATCTTGACGGAGGAGAATGTTATGCCAGCAGCTTTGGACGCTTCGGCGAAGAAGGTGACCATTTCAATGCCAGTAATTGCCCCGACGGCTAAACCGGAGGCTGTTGCCTATGGTTTAGACGCAGAAAACCTGTCCGCCTGGTTTGGGACCAAGCAGGCGGTTAATCAGGTGAGCCTGCGCATGAAAGCGCGGCAGGTCACGGCCATCATCGGGCCGTCGGGTTGCGGCAAATCCACGTTTATCCGGTGCCTGAACCGCCTGCATGAGGTCGTCCCGGGCGCGCGCATGGAAGGCCGGGTCCTCCTGCGGGGCCAGGACATCCAGCAAATGGACCCCGTGCTGCTTCGCCGGCAAGTGGGCATGGTATTTCAAAAACCGCAACCCTTTCCCACGATGAGCATTTTTGAGAATGTCGCCGCGGGTTTGCGCTTGAATGGTTTCCGGGATCGGCACCGGCTTGAACAGATTGTGGAGGAGAGCCTGCGCCGGGCAGCGCTATGGGACGAAGCCAAAGATATCCTTCATAAGCCGGGGACGGGGCTCTCCGGAGGTCAGCAGCAGAGGCTCTGCATCGCACGGGCTCTGGCGGTAAGTCCGCAAGTCCTTCTCATGGATGAGCCGTGTTCGGCGCTGGACCCGATCGCCACGGCGAAAATCGAAGAATTAATTCTAGATTTGAAGAAGAATTATACGATTGTGATCGTGACCCATAACATGCAGCAGGCGGCGCGCGTGTCGGAAGACACCTCTTTTTTCCTGATGGGTGAACTGATCGAATGCGACAAGACGCAGAAAATTTTCACCACGCCTACCGACCAACGGACGGAAGATTACATCACAGGGAGGTTCGGCTGATGGAACGTCATTTTGATCAGGATTTACAGCAATTGAAAGAACGGATTCTCTACATGGGAAGCCT